>JBFWSD010000136.1:0-9833 GCA_050248575.1 Gemmataceae bacterium | reverse complement strand
AAGAAACCGGTGTCTCCCAGGCTGCCATACACTTCATCGGTGGAGACTTGCACGTAGCGGGGCACGTTGAACTCGCGGGCGGCATCGAGCAAGACCTGCGTGCCGACCACGTTGGTGCGCACGAACGGGCCCGCGTCGTGAATGCTGCGGTCGACGTGGCTCTCGGCGGCGAAGTTGACGATGGCCTCGATGCCGTGCCCGATCACGTCGCGGACGGCGGCCCGGTCGGCGATGTCGCCGCGCACGAAGCGATAGCGCGGGTGATCGGCCAGGTCGGCGAGGTTGGCCAGGTTGCCCGCATAGGTCAGGGCATCGAGGTTGACGATGCGGACCTCGGCATCGCCGTCGAGCAACATGCGGATATAGTTGCTGCCGATGAAGCCGCAACCGCCGGTGACCAGGATGGGAGCCATCGTGTCTCCTTCAAGGGTGTCCGTTCAATCAAACAGGATCGCTTCGCGCAGGAGCTTGCCGTGCTTGTCCTTGTCGGCAAGCTGCGGGGGCTGCCCGTCGACCAGGGGCCACTCGATGCCAAGCTCGGGGTCGTTCCACAGCACGGTGGCTTCAAACTGCGGCGCGTAGAAGTCACTGGCCTTGTAGCTGACCTCGGCCCATTCGCTCAGCACATAGAAGCCGTGGGCGAAGCCGGGCGGGATCCACAGTTGCCGCTTGTTCTCGGCCGACAGCCGCACGCCTGCCCACCTGGCAAAGGTGGCCGACGAACGGCGCAGATCGACGGCGACATCGAAGACTTCGCCCGCCACCACGCGGACCAGCTTGCCCTGGGCCTGGCGATATTGATAGTGCAGCCCGCGCAGGATGCCGCGCCGCGAGCCCGAGTGGTTGTCTTGCACGAAAGTGGCGTCGATGCCGGCGGCCGCGAACTTCTGCACCTGGTACGTCTCCATGAAGAAGCCGCGCGCGTCGCCGAACACCTGTGGCTCGATCTCGATCACCTCGGGAATGGCAGTGGCCGTGAACTTCATGATTCCTTGCGAGCCTCCAGCCCGAAGTTCGTGAGCGCCAGATCGGCGATGGTGCGGCCGATGCTGAGCGAAGCCGTCGCGCCGGGCGAGGGTGCATTCAGCACGTGTACCATCCGTTCACCCTCGACAAAGCGGAAGTCGTCGACCAGCTTGCCGTCCGGTTCCACCGCCTGGGCCCGCACTCCGGAGCCGGCCGCCTTCAGGTCGTCTATCTTGAGTTCAGGGACCAATCGTTGCAAGGCCGCGCAGAACGAAGTCTTGCTGAAGGAGCGGCGCACCTCCTCCAGGCCGGTCTTCCAGTGCTTGAAGGCCATGCGCCAGAAGCCGGGGAAGACGGCCAGTTGCACCAGGTCGCGGCAGGAAACGTCCCAGCGCGAATAGCCCTCGCGGCGCAGGGCCAACACCGCGTTGGGCCCCGCTTCCACGCCGCCATGAATCATGCGCGTGAAGTGGACGCCGAGGAAGGGGAAACGAGGATCGGGCACCGGATAGATCAGGTTCTTGACCAGGCCGTGTTTTTCGGGCACCAGTTCGTAGTATTCGCCGCGGAAGGGGATGATCTGCAGGTCGAAGCGGGCGCCGCACAGGCGGGCCACGCGATCGCATTGCAGCCCGCCGCAGTTGATCAGCCAGCGGGCGCGTATCTCTCCATTCAAGGTTTCCAGCACGAAAGCGTCGCCATCGCGGCGGCAGCCGATCAGGCGATGGCCGAGACGGATGTCGCCGCCGGCGGCCCTCACGAGCTCGGCATATTTTTCCGTGACCTGCACGTAATCGACGATGCCGGTTTCGGGCACGAGCAGGCCGGCAATGCCAGCCACGTGAGGTTCGTGTTCACGCAGCCCGGCGGCATCGAGGCGTTTCAGCCCTTGCAAGCCATTGGCGTGGCCGCGCCGCTCGAGTTCCTCGAGGGCGGGCAACTCATCCGCGCTGACGGCAACCACCACCTTGCCGCAACGATCGTGGGCGATGCCGTGCTCGGCACAGAAGCGATACATGTCCTCGCGGCCCTCGACGCAGTTCTTGGCCTTGAGGGAGCCCGGCTTGTAGTAGAGGCCGGAATGAATGACGCCGCTGTTGTGTCCGGTCTGATGGGCCGCGACGCGTTCTTCGGCCTCGAGGATCACGAGATTGGCGTGGCCGCGCCGCGTGAGCGCCAGGGCCGTGGCCAGCCCGAGGATGCCGCCGCCGATGATGGCAATGTCTGGGTGGGGAGAGGTCATGCGCTCATTCTATTATTTGGCCGCCCGGCTCGCGGGGCGCGGGCAGAGTGCTATCAGCACGTAGTGTACCGCTTGCGAGGATCTGGTCCGCGCCCCGCGCGCGAGGAAGATCTATACGTCGATCCATACGTCCATCCTCCGGGCGCTCACGTCCCCGGCTCGCCAGCAACAGCCGAGATCAAGGTTCAACCGCGTCAGCCTTTCCTCTGCAAGCATACGGTCCGCGCCCCGCAAGGCGGGGCGGTCAAATGGGGCGCTGGTCCAGGTAGTCCGCGAGGGCTTCTTTCCAGCCACGCAGGGGATCCAGTCCCAGCTCGGTACAGGCACGATTGGCGAGCACGCTGTAGCGGGGCCGTCTTGCCGGCGTCGGATACGCCGAGGTCGGAATCGGCGTCAGGTCGACTTGCAGGCCGGCGTGGTCGAAGATGGCCCTGGCGAGACTGTGCCACGTACAAGAGCCGCTGTTGGTCAGGTGATAGAGGCCGTGGCGGCCTGTTTCGAGGAGGCGGAGCGTGCCCGCGGCCACATCGCGGGTGAAGCTGGGCGTGCATTCCTGGTCGTCGACAACACGGAGCGGCTTGCCCTGGGCCGCCAGCTTCAACATCGTCTCGACGAAGTTGCCTTTCTTGCTGTGCATGCCGGCATGTCCGTAGAGGCCGCAGGTGCGGATGACGAAATGTCTGGTGCACTCGGCCCGCACCAGGCATTCACCGGCCAGCTTGCTCAATGAGTAAACGCTATTGGGCACGGGGGCATCGGCCTCGCTCCACGGGCTACGTCGCCCGCCATCGACGCCGAAGACGTAATCCGAGCTGAAATGAACCAGCGTCAGGTCGAGAGACTGGCAGATCCTGGCCAGCTCGCGGACGCCCCAGGCGTTGGCAGCCAGGGCCGCCTCTGGCTCGCTCTCGGCCTTGTCGACGAAGTTGTAGGCGGCACAGTTGATGACCACATCCGGCCTGACCTCTTCAAGAAGCTGCCGCAGCTCGTCGGGTCGGCTCAGCTCGGAGCGGTCGCGCGGCAGGGCAATGGCTTGCTCGCCCAGCCAGCGACAGAAATCGCTGCCCAGCTGCCCGGCGGCACCGATGATGGCGTGTCGTTTCAAGTCGTTTGCGCAATGGAAGGTGTTGGTGGGTTGACGTAATTCATTGATTGTCAATGGCTTGAGGCGATGTTGAGTGTGCAAGCACGAAAAAGTGCGCAAACAATTGACGTTACTCTTTTCAGTAAAACAAGTTATGTCGAGTCATTCCGCACCAGCTCGCAATGGCCGGAGCGAAGGCGCAACGCCGTCCTGTATCTAGAATCCTGCGCTGGAGGCTTGCGCCGTGCCAGGTCATTTTTTGGAAAGTTTGGCGGCGGCGGCCTCGTCCACGAGCCAGCGGAGTTCACCGCTGGTGGGCTTGATGAGCTGGGCAGGCAATGTCTTCGGCTGATACGGGCCTTCCAGCACCTGCTTGAGGACGTCGGCCTTGTCGGCCCCTTTGAGCAGGAAGGCGATGAGCCTGCCCTCGTTGAGGATGGGGGCGGTCAAGGTCACGCGCCACAGGTCTTGCTCGGGGGCGTAGGCTTCGGCGGCCAGCCTTTTCTTTTCCTCCAGCACCGGGCTATCGGGCCACAACGACGCCGTGTGCCCGTTGTCCCCCAGCCCCAGGAAAATCAGGTCGAACTGCGGCTTGTCCTTGCCGAAGAACTGCTTGATCTCGTCTTCGTACTTGCGCGCGCCGTCGACCGGGGGCAGCGTGCCATCGACCGGGTGCACGTTCCCTTTCGGGATCTTGACGTGGTCGATCATGGCCAGCCGCGTCATGTGGTAGTTGCTCTTCGGATCGTCCGGGCCGACGCAGCGTTCGTCGCCCCACCACAGGTGAACCTTGTCCCAAGGCACCTGGTCGCGATAAGGGGGCTGGCCGAGCAGCTCGAAGACTCCCTTGGGAGTGCTGCCGCCGGAGAGATTGGCCACGAAGCGGCCCCGCGCGGCAATCGACTTGCTGGCCTGTTCGGCAAAGAGATCGGCCGCCGCCTTGAAGACTGCCGCGGCATCGGGATAAACATGAACCATGATGAGATCTCCCTTGTCAGGTGCGAAGAGTCGAGGGGTGTGCCGCCCTCGGGCCTGGTATATTCTATTCGGTGTCAGTCGTCAGTGGTCAGTGGTCCGTAGTCCTGGACATTGGTCATTCTTCAGTCATTGGTCCTTGGAAATCAGTCATTACCCCCATGCCTGTTCCTCAAGTCGCCATCGTCGGCAGGCCGAATGTCGGCAAGTCGTCACTGTTCAACTGGATCGCGGGCCGACGGATTGCCATCGTCGATCCGACGGCCGGCGTGACGCGCGACCGGGTCAGCACGCTCGTGCACATGGAGCCGCGCTACTTCGAGCTGGTCGACACGGGCGGCATCGGCATCAAGGACCACGATAACCTCACGAACCAGGTCGAAGCCCAGATCCAGACGGCCATCGACCAGGCCGCGATCGTCCTGTTCGTGGTGGACGGCCGCAGCGGGCTGGTGCCGCTCGACGAGGAAGTGGCGCAGCGGCTGCGCGGCTGCCCGCAGCCCATTCTGTTCGTGGCCAACAAGTGTGACGCCGTGGAAATGGATGCGCTGGCAACCGATTTCGCCCGGCTGGGCTTCGGGCCTGCCTTGCCCGTGAGCGCGCAGCAGAATCGCAACAAGAAGGAACTGCTCGAGCTGATCAAGAAGAAGCTGCCCGCGGAGAGCAAGGAGCCGCCGGCGCAGGATCCGATCATGAAGCTGGCCATCGTGGGCCGCCGCAACACGGGCAAGAGCACCTTCATCAACTGCCTGGCCGAAGGGGACCGGGTCATCGTCAGCGAGGTGCCCGGGACGACGCGCGATTCCATCGACGTCCGCTTCGAGCACGACGGCATGACCTTCCTGGCCATCGACACCGCGGGCGTGCGCAAGAAGAAGAGCGTGAAAGGGGACATCGAGTTTTACAGCATGGCCCGGGCCGAGCGCTCCATTCGCCGCGCCGACGTGGTCATGCTCTTCTTCGATGCGGCCCTCAAGATCAGCCAGGTGGACAAGAAGCTGGCCGAGTACATCCTGATGCACCACAAGCCGGCCATCTTCGTGGTCAACAAGTGGGACCTGCTCAAGCAGGACCTGGCCACGAGCGAGTTCGGGGACTACCTGCACAAGACATTTCCGAGCCTGGACTTTGTGCCGGTGGCATTCATCACCGCGAAGACGGGCCGGAACGTGCAGCCCGTGTTGAACCTGGCCCGCAACCTGCACAAGCAGGCGCAGGCACGGGTCAGCACCGGCGAGCTGAATCGCGTGGTGCGTTTCGCGCTCGAGACCAATCCGCCGCCGATGCGGCAAAACCGTCGGCCGAAGGTTTATTTCGCCACGCAGGTGGCGACGCAGCCCCCCACGATCGTGCTGTTCACCAACGGGCCGGACCTGTTCGACCTGCCCTATCAGCGTTACATGCTGAAGACGTTTCGCGACAACTTGCCCTTCAACGACGTGCCGATCAAGCTCTACCTGCGGCACCGGCAAGGGGAAGGGGACGAGGAAGAAGAGGAGGGGGAAGAGAGCCCGACCCCCGTGAAAGGGAAGCGCAAGGCTGGCCCGGCCCCCGCCAAAGGGCCGCGCAAGGGCAAAGCCAAACCCCGCGGCAAGAAGAAACGCGACGAGCTGTGGCGCGACTGATTTCCTGTCATTTCCGCCGATCTTTTTTTCCAGAAATCTGTAACCGCCCGGGCCATTTCCGGATGTTATCGGGTGCATTCGGGCAGGTTTCGAGGAAGGGCTGATGAGCCGTGCAATCCAGAGCTTGCGAATCTGGCTGACACCGCCAAGTCCGGTGGCCGAGAGCGACGGCGACCTGCTCGATCGCTTTGTCTTGCACGGCGAGGAGGCCGCCTTCGCGCTGCTCGTGCAGCGGCACGGGCCGATGATCTTCAATGTCTGCCGCCGCGTGCTCCTCCACGAGCAAGATGCGGAGGACGCCTACCAGGCCACCTTCGTGGTGCTGGCGCGGCGGGCCGCCGCTCTCGATCGGCGCGGCTCGCTGGCCAGCTGGCTCTACAAGGTTGCTTATCATGCTGCTCTCAAGATGCGCGAGCTGGCCGCGAAACGTCGGGAGACCGCCATGAAAGACGTGACTGCACTGGCTGCGCCCGGCGACTGGGCTGAACTTCGGCCCGTGCTCGATGCCGAGCTGGACAGGTTGCCCGACAAGTATCGCGCCCCGGTGCTGCTCTGTTACTTGCAAGGGCTGAGCAATGAGGAGGCAGCACGGCAACTCGATTGGCCCGTCGGCACGGTGAAGGGGCGGCTGGCGCGGGCGCGCGATCTTCTGCGTGGCCGGCTGGCCCGCCGCGGCGTCACGCTCTCGGCAACTGCCATCGCCGCGCTGGTGACTGAACATGGTGCGAGTGCCAGTGTGCCCGGGGCTGTGGTGGCCCGAGCCTTGCAAGCGGCCCGCTGTGGTCTTGCCGGGCAGCCCGGCGCATCAGGAACCGTTCAACAGATCGCCCAGGGAGTGATGAGCACGATGAGAATCGCCATGTGGAAACGAGCCGGCGTGATGGTGCTGGGACTGGCCCTCGTGGCCGGAGGACTGGGCTGGGTTGGTCTGCACGCCCTGGCCGTGCCGGACCTCGCGCAGGACACGCCGGAACGGCCCGTTCCCTTTGTGAAGGACGGGCTGTCGGTGGAGCTCCGGCCGCTACGAACGGAGTTCACGCTCAACGAGCCCCTGGCCTTCCAGATCATCTATCGCAACGTGAGCGAGCAGCCCATCTCGCTCTCAGCGTGCTACAACGTGGACGGGCACGGCGTCTACATCATCGACCGGGCCAGCGGTCGCCGCTGGGAAGTGGGTTTTGTCGAGAAGGTCAAGCCAAGCATCGGCGAAGCAACGATTCCGCCCGGCAAGTTGTTCATCACGCACGTGGTGGGCAGCCTGACCATCAAGTTCACCGCGGGAGAGGACATTCGCATGCGCAGCTTGCCCGCGGGCAACTACACGGCCGTGCTGGAGCGGACGTTCAGCAATGAACCGTCGCCCTACAGTGACTTGACGTTCTGGGCGGGCAAGGTGGCCACGCAGCCCGTGGCATTTCGCATCAGCGGCAAGGAAGCGCTGACCGAGGCGCGTGCCCGCGAGGTTGCCCTCGACGAGATCAACTTGAAGCTGCCGAAGTGGGAAGACCTGCGCCGGCTCGACGCCGAGCCCACCTTCGACTGCCGCCGTTCCACGGATGACAAGTACTGGGACGTGGAGTTCAAGATCGATAATGGCCTGATCGGCACGGGCGCGCTGGTACGGATCGAAGCCCACACCGGCCGGGTCGTCGACTTCGTGAAGAGGCTGTCGCGCTGACGGCGAGTGAAGGTTGCCCTCTTGCGCGTCGGGCTGGTTTGGGAGTCCGAGGGATCCGAGTGCATGCACTTGCAAGCGGCCCGTCGACCGAGTAGACTCAGCATGTCTCTATTCTCTCGCAATTCGATTGTCTGGCCCGGAAGGAATCGCCCCGAGAGGTTGCTGTGATGCTCCAAGTCCACCTGGAGTCTGGGGTTGCCGACGCACAGTTGCTGGAACACTATCTGAAAACGCGCTCGTCGAGCCCGTTCGAAACGCTGGTTGAGCGTCATCGGCAGATGGTTTTTCGCACGTGTGCCCGCGTGCTCGGGCATGATCAGCACGAAGCCGAAGATGCCATGCAGGCCGTATTCGTCTTGCTGGCCCAGCATCCCGATCGGGTGAATGTGTCGGTAAGCGTGTGGCTGCATGCGGCCGCCCGCCGCACCGCGGGCAACATGGTCCGCAGCAATCTCCGCCGCAAGCAACGCGAATACGATTCCTGGGAAGACAAGGCGCCCGGCTCCGATCCGGACTTCGAGCTGCAAGAAGAACTCGACCTGGCCCTGGCGCAGCTGCCTGCACCCTTGCGCGAGGCGGTCGTCCTCCGCTACCTGGAAGGCCGCGACCAGGAAGATGCGGCCCGCATCGCGGGCTGCCCGCGCGGCACGCTGGCCCGCCGCGCCAAGGAAGGACTCGAACGCCTGCGCGTCCTCCTCAACCGCCGCGGCACGCTGGTGACAGCCGGGCTGCTCCTGTCGCTTCTCTGTGCCGAATCGGCTACCGCCGCGCCGGCAATTTCCACCACCTCGCTGATCATCGGCAAGGCCGGTATCGGCAAGCTCATCGCGCTTGCCAAGACCTGGCAGGCAACCGCCGCGGCCATGGCGGTCGTCGCTGCCACCGCGGGGGCAATCCCGACGCCGCGGCCCGCCCAGTTCGTGATGTCGGCCGATAACCGCTACGAACTCTACGTCAACGGGCAACTCGCCGCCACGGGCGACAACTGGTTCGTCGCCGACACGCATGACTTGAGACTTCCGCCCGGCAAGAACGTCCTCGCGCTCAAGATCGTCGACGAAGGCACCGTGGGCGGACTGCTCGCCGAACTGCAAGTGAACGGGCAACGTCTGCACACGGGCAGCGGCACCTGGAAAGTCACTTCTGAACCCGGTGCGGGCTGGATGCAGCCCGGGCATGACGATGCGAGCTGGCAGCCCGCCACGGCGTATGGTCCGCTGGGCACCGCCCCGTGGTCCAGTCGCGTGGAAGGTTTCCCTGCCGACAGCAAGGCTCAGTGGCTCTGGTCGGAACACAACCGGCCCGAGCGCACCAACGACCGCGTGGTCTACTTCCGCTTCACGGTCGAGGTGGAGTGACGACTTCCTTTTCGTGGCCACGCTCCTCAGCGATCGAGTACAGGCGCAGCAAGGGCGGCCCGCCATCGAGGTCACGCACGCCGACAGCGGGCAACGCTGGCTCATCTGAATCAATCCTGTTACCATATTTCCAGCCAGCCTAAGACTCCGGCGGCCCCAGGCCGCCGACTTGCCGACTTCCCAGGGGGTAGCCATCAGCATGCTTCGTTTCACGTCCTGCCTCGTGCTTGTCTCTTTGTCTGTCTTCCTGGTCGTGGCGGCGGAACCGAATTACGATCCGCCCATCGCCAAGGCTTCCGAGGATGGGCAGAAGGCCCTCCAGCGCTTCCGACTGGCGGAGGGCATCACGGGCGAACTGTGGGCCGCCGAACCGCTGCTGGCCAATCCCGTTGCTTTCTGCCTCGACGAGCAGGGCCGTTGCTACGTGGCCGAAACCTTCCGCCTCCACAAGGGGGTCACCGACATCCGCCAGCACATGAACTGGCTCGACGACGACCTGGCCTGCCGCACCGTCCAGGATCGCATCGCCATGTATCGCAAACACCTGGGCAAGAACTTCGATTCCTATGCCCAGGAGCACGATCGCATTCGCTTGCTGGTCGACACCAATGCAGACGGCAAGGCCGACAAGGCCACCGTCTTTGCCGACGGCTTCAAGGATGCCGAGGTCGGGCTGGGTTCGGGGCTGCTTGCGCATCGGGGCAACCTGTACTACACGAATCTGCCCGACCTGTGGCTGCTCAAGGATACGAAGAACAGCGGCGCGGCCGATGTCCGCAAATCGCTGCACAACGGCTACGGCGTTCATGTCGGCTTCCTCGGCCACGACCTGCACGGGCTCTGCATCGGCCCCGACCGCAAGCTCTACTTCTCGATCGGCGATCGCGGGCTGCACGTCGTTCAG
>JBFWSD010000135.1:0-9842 GCA_050248575.1 Gemmataceae bacterium | reverse complement strand
ACTCGATCAACACGCTGCTCGACCTCGACCTGGCCATCATCGAGGATGCTTACCAGACCGAGTACATGACGAGACTGCAACGCACCGAGCGGCTGGTGACCATCGGCCAGGTGGCGGGCGGCATTGCCCACGAACTTCGCAATCCGCTCAACGTCGTCAAGACCTCGGTATACTACCTCCTCAATGCACGCAATCCCACGCCGGAAAAAACAAGCGAGCACCTGCGCCGGATCGAGCGGCACGTGGTGCTGGCCGACAGCGTCATCACCGCTTTGTCCAATTTCGCGCGCTTGCCCACGCCGCAGCAAGAGGCGTGCCCGGCGGCCGCTTGCGTACAGGAGGCACTGGAGATGAGCTCGCCGCCCGAGCAAGTAAAGGTGAATCTTGACTGCCCGCCGGAAGTTCCGCCCCTCTTGGTGGACGGCAGCCAGATCCGGATCGTGGTCGCCAACCTGATTCGCAATGCTTGCGACGCCATGCCGGAAGGGGGCAACCTCGGCATTCGCGCCCGCGCCGAAAACGGCACGGTCATACTCGACGTGAGCGACTCGGGCGTGGGAATTGCCCGCGAGGACCTGGCGCGGATCATGGAGCCGCTCTATTCGACCAAGACGCGCGGCCTGGGGCTCGGGCTGGCCATCGCCCGGGCCATTCTTGACAAGAATCGGGGCAGCCTGGAAGTTAGCAGCACCCCCGGCCAGGGCAGCACCTTCACGATTCGCGTCCCTGCCGCGCCCAGGGAGGTGCAGCAATGACGCCGCCAGCTCCCAGCATCCTGGTTGTGGATGACGATGGCGATACCTGCCAGAACCTGCGCGACATCCTGGTCGACCTGGGCTATCGAGTCGACATCGCCCACGACGGGCTGTCGGCCCTCGAGAAACTGAAGCGCGCGCACTTTGACGTCGCCCTTCTCGATCTGCGCATGCCCGGCATGGACGGGCTGACCTTGTCGCGCGAAATCCGCAAGCTGCGCGCGGGCACCGTGTCGCTGATCGTGACTGCCTTTGCCAGCAGCCAGGTGCGCGACGAGGCCCGTTCGGCCGGCGCCTGGCAGATCGTCAACAAGCCGATCGATCTGCCCGCGCTGCTCGGGCTGGTCGCCAGCGCCCTCGATCAGCCCCTGGTCATGATCGTCGATGACGATCATGAACTCTGTGCGAACCTGTGGGACCTGTTGCGCGACAAGGGCTACCGGGTGGCCCTCGCCCACGATGTGGCCGAAGCCAGCGCCCGTTTGCAGGAGCAGTCGTTTCGCATGGTGCTCATCGACGTGAAGCTGCCCGCGGGCAATGGCGCCGACGTGCTCCGCGCCGTCCGGCAGGCCAATCCCGGCGCACGCGCCCTCATGATCACCGGCTTTCGCGAGCTCGATCCGCTCGTGCAGCAGGCAATCAAGGAAGGGGCCGACTCCGTCTGTTACAAACCCTTTGATCTGCCCCAGCTCCTGGCCGCCCTGGAGAAACTGACCAGGGCCTGATGGGAAGGAACATGGCCGAGCGCGACAGCATGCACGTTCTGGTGATCGAGGACGATCGCGATGCGCGCGACAACCTGTGCGATATCCTCGAGCTCGACGATCATGCCGTGATCGCGGTGGGCTCGGCGGCGGAAGCTCTCGACCGCAAGGACTGGTCCCCCTTCGGCGCGATCATTCTGGATCGCCGGCTGCCCGATGCCAGCGCGGAAGAGTTGCTGCCCCGCCTGCGCCAGCTGGCGCCCCAGGCCAATGTCATCATCGTCACCGGCTATTCCGACTTGCAAGGGGCCATTGCCGCCCTGCGCCTGGGGGCCGTCGACTACATCATCAAACCCATCAACGCCGACGCCCTTCGTGCCACCTTGCATCGCCTTGCCGAGCGGCAACGCCTCACCCGCGACAAGGAACGCAGCGAAGCCCGCTTCCGCTCGCTCCTGGAAGCGGTCCCCTGCATGATCGTCATCCTCAGGCCGGATCATTCGATCCTCTATCTCAGCCCGTTTGCCCAGCAGCTCACGGGCTACTCCGCCGCCGAGGTACTGGGCAAGGATTACCTGTCGCTCTTCCTCGACGACCCGCGGCAGACCGAGGACATTGTGGCCGACATCCAGAAAGTGCTGGCGGGCGCACCGACGCGCGGCTTCGAGAACCCTATCCGTTGCAAGGACGGCACGCAGCGCTGGATGATCTGGAATGCGCAGCCCATCGAGTATGAGGGCGCCCCCGCGGTGCTGGCCGTCGGGCAGGACCTGACCAGCGTCAAGCGGGCTCAAGACAAGGCCCTGCAATCGGAGCGGCTGGCTGCCATCGGGCAGATGGTCACTGGCCTCGCCCACGAGAGCGGCAACGCCCTGGCCCGCAGCCAGGCTTGTCTCGAAATGCTCGGCATGGAGGTCGAGGATCGCCCGGAGGCGAACGACCTCATCGCACGCATTCAAAACGCCCTCGATCATCTCCGCCATCTTTATGAGGAGGTAAGGGGCTACGCCGCCCCCCTCAAGCTCGACCGCGAAGTCTGGGACCTGTCGGCCCTGTGGCGGCAAGCCTGGAAGAACTTGACCGTCACCCACAAGGAACGAGACGCCGCATTGCATGAACAGGCCGAAGGCCTCGATCTGCACTGCGCGGTCGACTATCACCGCATCGACCAGGTGTTTCGCAATATCCTGGAAAACGCGCTGGCGGCGTGTGCCGATCCCGTGCATGTGGAAGTGCAGTGCAGCCCGTATCAGCTGGGGCAGCGGGACGCGCTGCGCCTGGCGTTTCGCGATAACGGCCCCGGGCTGAACGCCGAACAAAAACAGCGCATCTTCGAGCCCTTCTTCACGACGAAGACCAAGGGGACCGGGCTGGGCATGGCCATTGCACGGAGAATCGTCGAAGCGCACGGCGGCGAGATCTGCGTCGGCACGCCTGCCACCGGGGCAGAGATCGTGGTCACTCTTCCGCGCGAGGCAACATGAGCGAATCCTATCGCATTGCCGTCGCCGACGACGAGCCCGACATGCAGGCCTACTATCGCAAGGTGCTGCCCAGGCTCGGGCACCGTCTGGTGGGCGTGGCCGCGAACGGCCAGGAGCTCGTGGAACTGTGCGCGGCGACGGCACCCGACCTGGTCATCAGCGACATCAAGATGCCCGACCTGGATGGCATCGAGGCCGCCATCAAGATCTACGCGGCACGCCCCGTGCCGGTCATCCTGGTGTCTGCCTATCACGACAGTGAACTGATCGAGCGGGCCGCTGCCGATCACGTCATGGGCTATCTGGTGAAGCCGATCAAGCAGGCCGATCTCCCGCCGGCCATTGCCCTGGCGATGCGCCGTTTTGAACAGTCCCGTCCCTCGGAATCGTGAAAGACAGGCTCACGGCTTCGACTTGACGAACTTGGCCGCGGGCAGCGGCCCGGCCTGGGTGATCATGGCGCCTGGCACCGCTGCGCCGCCCGCCGCGCCACTGTTGATGGGGGTGTCGTGCTTGGTCTGGTCGTCCTTCGGGCCAACGTGAATGGTCTTGCCCCCCGTGAACTCGATGTGAAAGAACGTGTCGTAGTGGTAGCCAATCTTGGTGCCATGCGGGTACACGTCGGTGTAGATGTCGTTGATGAGCCAGCCGCTCTTGTTGTCGGTGTCGGGCGAGGTGAGCACGAACACGTAAGTCTTGCCCGGCTCGAGGTCGACCATTTTCTTGAAGGCGACGTCGCGCCAGTGAAACTTGCGTTCGCAGGATGACACGGGGATCTGCCCGACCGCGTAGATCGTGGTCAGCGACGCGTCGCGAATCTCCACGTCGAGCGGGGCCTGGGGCTTGTTGTCGTTGAGGCGGGCCACGCGCAGCGACATCTTCTTGATCTGCGTGCCCGTACACTTGAAGGACTGGGCGTGGGCAATGCTCTGATAGATCCAGCCCCAGCCGTTGTATTCGGCGTGAAAGACCTGGCGAAAATCGTGCAGCAAGGCCTCGATGCGTTTGCGCTGCTCGAGGGACGTGGACTTCTCGAGGGCCCGTTCCAGGGCGGGGACAGCCCGTTCTCCCAGCTGCGCCAGCTCGCGCGTGGCGGCTTCGCGCACCGAAAAGCCGTCGTCGTCCAGCTGCCCGATCAAGAGCGCAATCCGCTCCGATTCCAGGTCAGGGGCCGGATACAGGGCCGTCGGGAACAGCACAAAGGTGATGGAAGCCAGGATCAGGCACAGACGCATGGCAGTCTTCCTCCGAACATATCCTCAATACTGAGACGGACATAGCCTGCCGACAGCTTGGCGCGCTGGGCGGCAAAACCGCCCGCTTGCCCTTGACGCTGCCCGGAGCGTTTTTATCATAACGGTTTACCATTTTTCCGGAAGTCCTGACGGGTAAGTGCGATGGTAGCTATTTCGGGTTCAACCTACATGGCCAAGGCGGGCGAGTTGCCCCGGCGCTGGTTCGTCATCGATGCCACCGACCAGGTCGTGGGGCGGCTGGCCGTGAAGATCGCGACCATCCTGCGCGGCAAGCACCGCCCGGAATACACGCCGCATATCGACACCGGCGAGTTCGTCATTGTCATCAACGCCGACAAGGTCCGCTTCACGGGCAAGAAGCTCGAGACCAAGGTGTACCGCAGCTACTCGCATCATCCGGGCGGGCTGCGCGAGACCCGGGCCAAGGAAGCCATGGAAAAGAAGCCCGGCTTCGTTCTCAAGATGGCCGTGCAGCGCATGCTGCCCCGCAACAAGCTGGGCCGCGCCCAGATGAGCAAGCTCAAGATCTACGCCGGTGCCGATCATCCGCACCAGGCGCAGCAACCTGAAGAATACAAGGTGTGATCACAGCCTGATCGGAGATGTGAACCGTGGCGGAATCCAAGCAAAAGCAGGTGCACCTGGGAACGGGCCGGCGCAAGACCGCCGTGGCCCGCGTCCGGCTCTTCGAAGGCAGCGGCAAGTTCATCATCAACGACCGCGCCATCGACGACTACTTCACCGAAGATCGCGATCGCTCGCTGGTGATTGCCCCGCTCGAAACCTGCGAGATGCGCAACAAGCTCGACGTGCAGGTCAACGTTTGCGGCGGCGGCTTCACCGGGCAGGCCGGCGCGATTTGCCAGGGTGTGGCCCGTGCTCTCAAGGACATGTTCGGCCTCACCACCACCGAGGCGCCGCCCGCGGAAGAAGGGGCCGAAGGAGCCGAAGGAGCCGAAGAGTCTCCCACCAGCGCCCTGGCCAAGAAACTGCGCGATTCCGGCTACCTCACCCGCGACGGCCGCATGAAAGAACGTAAGAAGTACGGCCGCAAGGCTGCCCGCAAGAGCTTCCAGTTCTCCAAGCGCTGAGCGCTTTCGCCGGCCAACCAACGGGCGGCACTCGGTGCCGCCCGCTTTTCGCGCGGCCCCGTCTCTCTCTATCCGTGGAGCCAGCATGGCCGAGGGCAAATGGATCCCGGGTCTGAGCGCGACCATGCCCGCCGTCGATGCCGCCCGGCGCACCCTGCGGATCCGCCTCGAAGTCATCAATCACCATCTGATCGGCGCCCTGCGCCACCCCGAGAAAGATCCCGAGTTCGTTCATCAGCTCCGCGTCGGCGTGCGCCGGGCCGCCGCGGCCCTCGACATCTTCGCCCCCTTGCTCCCGGAAAAAAACTATGACAGTGCGTTCAAGAAACTGCGCGAGCTGCGCCGCTCGGCCGGACGCGCCCGCGACTGGGACGTCTTCCTCCTCGCCATGGCCGAGCAGGAAGCCGCTCCCGGCATCGATTTCTTGATCGGCTACGGAGTCTCCAGACGGCTCCGCGCCCAGAACCGGCTCGCGGCCACGGGCACCACCTACGCACAGGAAGCCGAGGGCTTCGCGGACGACCTGATCATGTCGCTGCGCGGCGACGACACCCAGACGCTGCACGCGCTCGGCCGCCCCATCCTGCTCGACCAGCTCGAGCAATTCCGCCAGGCCGTCGGCCGCGATCTGAACGATTACGAACAGCTGCACCGCGTCCGCATCGTCGGCAAGCGGCTGCGCTATGCGATGGAACTTTTCGCGGATTGTTTCGAGCCGCAGTTTCGCGAGCAGCTCTATCCGCGCATTGAAGCGATGCAGGAAATACTGGGCCGCGCCAACGACAGCCACGTCGCCAGCCAGCTGCTGGCGGAACTGCGCACCCGTTTGCGCACCTTTTCTTCCTGGCCGCGCTATCGACCCGACTTCGAGCGCCTCATACGCTTTCATCGGCGGCGGTTGCCCACGGAACGGCGCCGCTTCCTCCGCTGGTGGGAACAGTGGCAGCAGGACCACATCGATTGTGAGTTCGCCAAGCTGCTCGAACAGCCCGTCATCGAGCGAAAGTGAGGCTCCACATGTCGACAGCGAGCAATGCCGTCCCGTGGTTCGATATTCGCGGCACGCCGGTGGCCCGGAAGCTGTTCTCCTCCGTGGCGCTGGTGACGGCCTACTCCACCGCCATCGCCATCCTCGACGAGATCTATCTGCATCAGGCGGTGCAGATCCAGGCCAGCTTTCATGCCCTGATCGGCACCGTGCTGGGCATCTTCCTGGTGTTTCGCACCAACACGGCCTACGACCGCTGGTGGGAGGGCCGCAAGCTCTGGGGGCAGCTCGTCAATGATTCGCGCAACCTGGCCATCAAGGTGCGCGCCCTGCATCACACGCTCAACCAGGCCGAGATGCTCTTGATGGGCCGCATCATCATCAACTTTGCCCGTGCCCTCAAGGAGCACCTGCGCGAGGGCATCCGGCCCAAGCAGCTCTCGCTGTACAAGCAGCTCAGCCACGAGCCGACCCACGTGCCCGCCAACATCTCCGCCATGTGCCGCGAACGCATCAAGCGCTGGCGCCGCGACAATCGCATCGATGGTTTCGAAGAACTGCAGCTCGACGTGCACGCCCGGGCCTTCATGGACATCTGCGGCGCCTGCGAACGCATCCGCCGCACACCCTTGACCCGCTCCTACGTCTTCTTCATCCGCCAGAGCATCTTTCTCTACTTGCTCACGCTCCCCTGGGGCTTGATCGAGAACTTCAACTACTGGACCATCGCCGCCTGCGCCATGATCGCCTACTTCATGGTCGGCATCGAGCTGATCGCGGAGACGGTGGAAGAGCCGTTCGGCCGCGAGGAAGACGACCTCACACTGGACGCGATCTG
This sequence comes from Gemmataceae bacterium, assembly GCA_050248575.1. GTDB lineage: Bacteria > Planctomycetota > Planctomycetia > Gemmatales > Gemmataceae > JBFWSD01. Next base: position 2,726 of record JBFWSD010000135.1, on the reverse strand, counting down.
CAGCGCCATCGAGGCCTCGGTCAGCGAACTGCTGGCCATGGGCACGCCTGCCGCCAAGCGCGAGCCGCCCGCCTCGATCCTCGCGGAACGTGAACCCTTCGACGCTGCCCCTGACGGCGGTTCCCCCTGAACGCGTCTGGGGCAATGCGTCCGCACGCTAGACGCAGTCTACTTGGCGCCGATGCAATAAAGGTTTTGCAGGCTGCGCAGATAGATGCGCCCGCCGCAGATCGTCGGCGTGGCGAAGTAGCCCTCGTCGGCCTCGCCCAGCTTGTTCGCGGCAACGACCTTGTACTCTGGCTTCGTCTGGATGACGATGGTCTTGCCGTCCTCGCTGGGCACGAAGATGTAGTCGCCCGCCTGCACCGGAGACGCGCTGAACGAGGCGTGCAGGTTATCGTGCCAGACTTCCGCACCGGTGCCGGCGTCGTAGCAGTAGGCGCGGCCGCCGTCCTCGACCACGAAGAGCTTGCCGTCATGGGCCAGCATCGAGGTGACGTAGACCTTCTCACGCTTGTCCCAGGCTTGCTTGCCGTCTTTCCCATCGAGGCACTGGATGGCCCGTTGCGGGTAGCCGCCGCTGGCAAAGACGCGCTCGCCGTCGAAGGCCACGGTGTTGGCCGTCACGTCGGCCGGCCCAGCCACTTTCCAGAGCACATCCCCGGAGGCCGGATCGTAGCTGTGCACGCTATTCTGCCCGCTGAGCAGGAGTTGCTCGCGGCCCGCCACGGCGGCCACGATGGGCGTGCCGTAGCTGTCGCCCGTGTTGCGGGCCTTGCGCCAGACCATCTTGCCGCTTTTCCGATCGAAGGCGGTCACGTAGCCCGGGCCGAAGTTGTCCCCCGAGACAATCACCAGCGAGCGATAAACCACCGGGCTGCTGCCATAGCCGTGCCGCGCGACGAACGGCCCCGCTTTTTCTTGCCAGACGATCTTGCCCTCCAGATCGACCGCGGTCACCCACACGCCGTCTTGCACTGCAAAGGCCGTGAAGACTCGTTCGCCGTCGCAGGCCGGGGTGGCCGAGGCTTGCGAGTTCTTCGTGTGCATGCCCAGGAAGCCCCCCTTGTGGATCTCGGTGGCCCAGAGCTGTTTGCCGGTGTGGCGTTCGAAGGCATAGAGCGACATGGTCTCGGCCGTCTCGTCGGCGCTGGTCACAAAGACCTTGTTGCCCACCACGATGGGGGAAGAATGGCCCCGGCCGGGAACGGCGGCCTGCCACAGGACGTTCTCGTCCTTGCTCCATTTGCTGGGAGGAGCTTCGCCGGCGGCGATCGCGTTGCGGGCCGGCCCGCGCCACCACGGCCAGTCTTCCGAAGCGGGCTCGACCGGCGGCGACTTGCGAATCTCCTCCGGATTCTCGGCCACCACCTCGACAATCGGCTTCTTCCAGAACACCTTGAGCGGATCGAACCACCAGGCGGCGAAGATCACGGTGCCCAGGGCCACGGCGACAGTCAGCGCGTTTCTCATCGTTCCGTCCTCGCAAGCGACGATTCGGGTCCGGCTTCTCAGGTCATGATACGATCTCGGGGCGCACATCGTGTACGCCCCGCGCCGGATTCATCAGGCATGGATCAACAGCGTGGTTCGCTCGGGCAGGTGGAGCGCGACCCGCTGCAGGATGTCCCCCTTCATGGTGCGCCAGAGCGTGCTGCGCCGGCTCGCGCCCAGGATGAGAAAGTTGGCGCCGTGGGTGGCAGCCAGATCGAGAATGGCGTCGGCCACATCCTCAGCTACCGCGTAGAGATAGGTGACCGGCACCTGGGCCCGCCGCGCCATCGGCTCCACGGCCTGAAACACGAACTGAGCTTCCAGGTCGTCGCGGGCGTCGGGGTTGTTGGTCGAACCCATGGTGGTGATGGGCAGATGCCGCACGAAGAGCACGAGCAGTGCCGCCCGCCGGCTGCGCGCTTCTTCGGTCGCGAAGCGTAGGAGCGCCGGATCGCCGCGCGCCGCCACCATGATGCGCAGTCCAGGGGCCGGCGCCGCCGCTGCGCTTTCCGCGGGCGGCTCCTCGATTGCCTCGGGCGCCGCCATCATGGGCTGCCGCAGATCGGGCGGCGTTGGCGCCAGGAAAGTCGGCACCGGCGTCAGCAGGTAGTCGCGAATGTCGTCGCGATGCTGCACCAGCCAGCGACAAGTGAGGCCCACCCCCACAATGCTCATCGTGAACAGGAATGCCCAGGGCTTCTGGTAGACTATGGTCAGCCACATGGCCGTCAGGGCCAGGGCCAGCGCCAGCATTCCGCCACGCTCCCAGCGTTTCATGGACAGCGCGAAATTCGTCGACGTCGTGGCCAGGTTCACCGTGATGGCGCCAATGACCCCGACCGCGTAAAGGTCCGCCAGGTCCGCCACATCCGGCACCACGAAGACCACGAGCGCAGGAATCACTGCCGCCACCAGCAACGGCACCGCCGGCATCCCCCAGCGGTTGAGCCCGCCGAACAGCCTGGGCAACTCGCGATCGCGGGCCATCATGAACTGGATGCTGACCAGGTCGGTGACCGCCGTATTCACCGCCGAGAGCAGCAAGAACGCGAAGATCAGCGAAGCGCCGGCGGCAAACACCGGGCCAACGTAATACTCCGCCAGCAGACGCAGCATGTCGTCGCGGTGGGCGTGCCCGGCCGCCTCGGGATTGCCCCCGCCCAGCGTTTCCAGGGGCAACGCTTGCATGGCCAGAGTCAGCACCCGGTTGAGGACGACGATCTCGATCATCA
>JBFWSD010000134.1:0-9870 GCA_050248575.1 Gemmataceae bacterium | reverse complement strand
GCCCGGCCTGGTCGTAAGGGGGCACGCTCGCTGCCCGCTGCACCAGCTTCCAACGTGCGTAAGTGATCTCTTGCAACGCACTGCAACCTTGCAGGCGGACCGGAGCGTCTTCGTCCTCGAGCACGTTGACGATGGGCGGCACGTCGTTGCCCTCTTGCTTGACTTCGAGCTGGGCCAGTGCCCGGGCGGCCGGCAACAATTCGCGGCGCTCGTTGTTGACCGCGCGGCGATAGTCGTCCACGAGTCGACGTTCGAGCTCGGTCCACGGCCTGCCCACAGCCGGGAAGTCGCGCCGCAGGAAGGGGTCGGGCACCAGCACGCCCAGGGCGCGGGCTGCAATGGTGACCGCCTCGCTGGAAGCCAGCTCCACCTGATCGTCACCATCATCCATGCCGGTGCGGGCAGCCATCACCACCGCCGGGATCATCTCGAGCAAGTCTTCGCGCAGGAACTCCTGGGCAGCCAGCATCGAGCCCGGATCTTCGCGCCGACCGCCATACTGATTCGAAGCGCCGCTGGCGAGGCGATTGGCATAGGCTTCCGTGGCATTGCGGGCAAGCTCGACCAGGGCGGTGGCCGCCGTGCGGCGCAGCTCGCGCGCCTTGCTCTTGGCGATGACGTCTTGCAGGGCCGGGGCAGCCAGCTTCGGATCGGCATTGATCTGCCCGAGCGTCTGGGCCGCCTTGATGCGAATGGCCTCGTCGGGATTCGCGAGCATCTCGATCACATCGGGAGCCAGGGGCCGGGCAATGCGGCCCCGGTTTGGCGGGATCCAGGCGCCGGTGCCCAGGTAAGCAAGCCCCAGGCGGTCGCCGAACATTTCGCCGATGATGGCAGCCTGTGTGTCGTCCAGCGTGGGGTACTTGGCGGCGCCGCGCACGCGGCCCAGAGAACCGATCAGGGTCAGGGCCGCCAGCTTCTGATCGGTGTTGCCGGTGGCAAGGATGCCGCGGATGCGGGCATAGAGCCGCTCGGCCAGCTCGGCGCGCAGTTCCTGATCGATCGACGTATCGAGCCAGCCCTCCGGCATGGCCAGGGCGTTGCCCATCTGGCCGATGGTGCGGAGCGCATTGATTTTTTCGAGCACGTTGCGGCGGCGGAATTCGTACTCTTCGAAGTTCGACGGGTTCTTGATCGGTTCGGTGAGTGCTCGGCGCAGTTCCTCGACGGGATCGACGGGCTTGTCGGCGCGCTGAGCGGCCGCCGACCACGCCAGCGTGAAGAAGGCCAGTGTCGACCAGATCATCGTGCCACTTCGCATGCTGCTGCTCCAGAGAAGGGAATTGCGGCTCACGCTTGTAGTATTGCCGTTGTTTGCCGCAAAAGCCAGCAAGTGGGGCGCGCGGCCGGGCATTTGCCCGTGCCTGTCGTACCTGACAGACCGTCTGCACTTGCCGCCAAGATCCGCGAAGACGCGCCGCGCACGCCTGTCATGACGGTCATTTTGCCTTGTCGCGTCACGGGAAGCTGGTAAAGTAGAGCGAATATTACCCCGGAGCGCGGTGTTCCGGGAGAGGATTGACCGCGAGAGTTGTGTCGGGCTCACGGACAGTCTCCGCGAGCCCGTGTCGTTTCAAGGACGTCACGCACTTGTTCTTTGATGCGCCACACCTGGAGGAACCGAAGCTCGATGCAGCCGTGCAGGTCTACTTGCTCGGCCAGGTCGACTTCGAGGAGATACTGCAGCTGCAGCGTCGCCTCGTCTACGAGGTGGCCGGCGCGCCCGACCAGGCTGCCCTCATCCTGTGCGAGCATCCGCCCCTGATCACCGTGGGCCGGCAGGGCAGCTGGCGGCACATCCTCTTCGATCAACGCGAACTGATGTCGCGCGAATGGCAGGTCCGCTGGGTCAACCGCGGCGGCGGCTGCTTGCTCCATCTGCCCGGCCAGCTCGCCGTCTATCCCGTGCTGTCGCTGGGCCATCTTGGCCTGGGCCTGCGCGAGTATCGCGAGCGGCTGCAGCAGGTCTTCATCGACGTGCTCGACGATTTCCGCATTCCCGCCGTGATGCACCCGGAGCGGTCCGGGGTGCGCGTGGGCAACCGGCCCATCGCTGCCGCCGGCATCGCCGTGCGCGACTGGGTCGCTTACTACGGCGGCGTGCTCAATGTGAACCCCGATCTCGACCTCTACCGCCTGGTGAAGAGTTGCTATCCTGAAGATGGCATGATGACCTCGCTGGTGCGCGAGCGGCGCGGGCCGCTCCGCTTCTCGCTGGTGCGCGAGAGGTTGCTCGAGCACTTCATGGCCCGCTTCCCGTTTGCCCGGCTGGCCTTGTTCTCCGATCATCCAATGTTGCGACGAAAGGTGGCGTCCGATGTGGTCGTTGCCGGTCGTTAGTGAAGCGGCCCCTGCCCCGGCGAAGCCAGAGTCGCGTGCGCGGCGGCTGCCCCGCTGGCTCAAGAAGCAAATCCCCAAGGGGAACGGCAACTTCTTCACGCACGGGCTGCTCCGCGAACTGGGGCTGGAAACGGTCTGCGAGAATGCCCGCTGCCCGAATCGTGCCGAGTGTTATGCGCGGCGGACCGCGACCTTCATGATCCTGGGCAATGTGTGCACGCGGCCCTGCGGTTTCTGCGCCGTTTCGCGCGGCGAGCCCGAACTTGTCGAGGATGACGAGCCGGCCCGGGTGGCGGAAGCAGCATTGCGGCTGGGGCTGAAGCACGTGGTCATCACCTCAGTCACGCGCGACGATCTGCCCGACGGTGGGGCGGAACATTTCCGCCAGTGCGTTCTGTCTGTCCGCGCACGCACGGGGGCCGTGGTCGAGGTGCTCACGCCCGATTTCCTGGGGGACACGGCCGCCATCGACTGCGTCTTGCGGGCGGCCCCCGAAGTCTACAACCACAACATGGAAACGGTGCCGCGCCTCTATCGCAAGGTGCGCGGCCGCGCCGACTATCAGCGCAGTCTCGACCTGCTTGCCCACGTGAAACGGCAATCTCCGGCCACCGTCACCAAGAGCGGGCTGATGCTGGGCATCGGCGAGACAGTCACAGAGCTGTTCGAGGTGCTGGCCGACCTGCGCGGCGTAGGCTGCGACACCTTGACGCTGGGTCAGTACCTGGCCCCCACGCTCAAGCACGTGCCGGTTGCCCGTTTCGTGCCCCCCGAGGAATTCGACGAGCTGGCCCGGCTGGCGCGGCTGCTTGGCTTCCAGCACGTGGCGGCCGGGCCCTTCGTCCGTTCCAGCTATCACGCCGACGAGATGGTCTGATGCTGGCTCCCATCATCTTGCCCGAGCTGGGCGCTGCTCCAGTGGCGCTGAGCTTGTGGTTTGCCGACCAGGGCGATTTCGTGTACGAGGGGGACCGCCTCGTCGAGGTGCTCGTCGATGGGGCCACCTTCGACGTGCCCGCCCCCGCCACGGGCCGACTTTGCGAGAAGCTGGCCTTTCCGGACCAGACGCTCGAGCCCGGCCAGACGCTTGGTCTTGTCGAGGTGGAGGATGACACCTGACCCGGCGTGCGAGTAGAATCGGGACAAGTATTCTCCGAAGGTGCTGGTTCGTGCTACCCACTGGTCAGGGGGTTCCACCATGAACTGCCGGAACTGCGGGGCGGCCATGCGGGCCGTCGTCGAACGCAACTACATCTATTGCGACTACTGCTGCACCTTCTGCTTCCCTGGCGACCTGGAAGATTCGCTCGACCGAGTGAAGCGCTTTCCGGGCATCGATCCTGCGGCCTGCCCGGTGTGCGCGCTCAGCCTGTTCCAGGGCACGGTGGAAGGGGTGGAAGTGCGCTACTGCGAGAAGTGCCGGGGGATCTTTCTGCCCGCCGGCGCGTTCTCGGAGATTATCATGAAGCGGCGCAGCAGCTATCGCGGGCCAGAGAACGTGGTACCCTTGAACACCGACGAGCTGAAGCGGCGGATCCTGTGCCCGTCGTGCAAGAAGCAGATGGACGTGCATCCCTATTACGGCCCGGGCACAGTGGTGATCGACTTCTGCCACCCCTGCAAGATGATCTGGGTGGATCATGGCGAGATCGCCGCCATTGAACGCGCCCCGGGGAAACGGTAAGCGACTCTACTCCAAAGCGCCCGCGGATGAACGCGGACTCCGACCGAGGAGGCCGCGATGCTAGCTCCGGGCGAACTCACCTTCATCTACGGGCCATGCGGGCCATCTCTCACTGCCCGATCTTCACGCTGGCTTCCAGGGCGAAGCGTTTATCGACGCGCACCACGCGGTGATTGAGGCAATCGCCCACGTAAACGGCCCGCTCGCTGGCGCCGGCGGTGACGGGCCAGCCCAGCGGAATCGCGGGTTTCGGTTCCTTGCTATCGGGGCCCTGGCAATCGAAGTTGCCGTAGCCGCCGAAGCGAACGATTTCGTTGTCGGCGTTGTCGCGGATCGACACCTGGAAAGTGACGCCGTTGGGCACATAGAGCCGGCCGTAGTCGTCGATGTCGAATCGGGGCTTGAGACAGGCACAGGAGCCATCGGCCCGCCAGCGGCTCACCGGTCCGCAGCCCGGATAGCTGGCCAGTACTCCCTTCACGCCGGTAACGGCCCAGTTCTTCACCTCGATCTCGCCACCCTTGGGCGGGAACTTGTAGATGGTGCCGACGCCGTGTTTGAACCCCTCGTCCTTTTCGAAGCCGGAGGGCACGGGGTAGTCACTGGGGAAACCCGCTTGCAAGAGATAGATGTTGCCCTGGCGATCGAGACGCAGGCTGCCGCCATAGCCGACCACGCCGGTGATGGCGACCGGGATTTCTTTGCCCTCGCTGCGCGGTTCATTCACCTTGAGCTTGCGCGGAAAGTCGACGAGGTTGCCCACAGCGTCGTAGGCGCGGACGTGGCAGTCGTTGGTGCCGAAGGTGGCAAAGACGCGGCCTTCCTTGTCGACGTCCATGCCACACACGGCTGAACCGCGTCCGGCCCGGCCATAGAGGAAACCGTACGTGTTTTCTCCATTCGCCAGCGGCGCCGGCTTCAGATCACGCGTGAAGCGGCCGATCGGGCCGTGATAACTACCGTCGGTTCCCCACGTGTAGATCATGCCCTGCGGGCCAATCGCCAGGTCCACCGCCTTGATGGGCAACGGGCCGCCCTTGCCCGTGTTGCCATCATAGCGCCACGCCGTTCCGCCCGAGCGGGTCACATAGACCAGCTCCGCCTCGGGATCGACATCCATGTAGCCGACAAAGGTGATCGCGTCGGGATCGCGGTTGAGCAGACCGTCAGTGGTCACATTCAGCTTTTTGCCCTGATCTTCCACGCGGAGTAGCTTGGTCTCGCTGTTCTTGCCATCCTTGCTGGCTTCGCCGCCGAGATAGAGGACGGGCCGCTCTCCCGACTCATCCACGGTGAAACCGCCGCCGATGGTGCCCTCGAGTTTCAGCTCGGCGAGCACTTTCGCCTGATCGCCGCGGCCCTTGATCTTGAAGAGCGTGGCGGGCGGCAACGCCCCGCGCGACACTTTTCGCGACAGCACGTACATGTCGCCCGTCTTGCGATTCACCAGCAGCTTGTCGGGCCACGCCACCTTGGTAGCGCTGAGCTGTTTGCCCGCCGGGCTGATCTCCACGACTTGTTGATTGACCAGATCGCAGACCAGGATGTTGCCCGCGGCGTCGGTATCGATGCCGGCGGCCGCCGATTTCTTGTCCCAGGCACTCGGCATCCAGTATTTGTCCACACTCCAGTCGGGCAGCTTGAGGTCGAAGAAGGTCTCCGGCGTGCTGCCCGGCTTGCTGAGATCTTGCCGGTAAATGCGGCCCTGCGGCCAGGCGGCATCGACATCCTCGGGCCTCTTGCCGTCGTAAGGGATGCCCGCCACGTTGGAGTAGTAGGCGAAGCGGCCGTCGGGCGAGAGGGCCGTCTGGAAATCGAGCCAGCGCGGCACGTTCACCTTCGCCTTGGCGTCCCACATCGGGATGGTCTCGAGCTTGTTGGAACCATCGAGGGACAGGAAGTTGAGCTGCCGCTGTTCGCTGTGAACGAAGACCACGCGGCCTTTGTCGAGGCGCGGCACGATCTCGTTGCCCAGCACGGCGAAGACCGGGTAGAGGCTGGTCTTGAGCGTGGGAGTGAAGCCAGCGGCGCCGGCCAGGTCGAAGCCGGCCGCCTGCGCCGGCTTGGTGGACGGCGGATAGGGGAGCAGCGTCTTCACGTAGTTCCCGTCGCGATCGAACTGGCGCAGGTGCCAGGGCCACATCCCCGAGTTGCCGTGACTGCCAATCGAGGACATCATCAGGGCAAAGAGGTTGCCCTTGTCGTCGGTGACCAGCCCGTTGACGGGAGCGCGATAGGGCATGGTGGCCAGCCGCCCGGTATACGGGCTGCCGCCAATCATGCGGGCAAAGTGGACGCTCAGTCCGGCACGAACGCGCACCTGGAACGGGCCAGTCGCGGCGGGCTTGCCGTCATCATCTTTACCGTCCCAGACGAGCTGCTGCTCGAGCCCGGCTTTCAGGGGCAACGGCGGCGCGTTCTTGCCCCCCAGCACACCCGCGGCCAGGTGCCGGATCACCTTGCCCGTGCTGTCGAGGATGGCCACTTCAACGTCGCCGCGCTCGCTCAACGCGATCGTGATGACCGTTTGCTGGTCGTCCTTCGCCACCTGAACAGGCTTAGCGAACTTGAGGTCGGCGCGGAGTAGCCCGCCGGTGATCAGCATGATGGCCAGTGTCAGCAAAGCTCGTTTCATATCAGTTCCCCCTGTAGCTTCGACCCGCTTTGATGGTACCCGCTCCGCAGACCGGGTGAAGTCGCTGCTTCTTTGCCAACACGAGTGTAAAAGAGCAAGGTCGGACGCCCGCCAGGCCGGCAGGACTGCTAGCGCGATTTCTGGCGGCCCGCGTTTTTGAGGACCTCGATGGTGAAGCCGCCCACCATGTTTTGCTGATCGCAGATGAGCCAGTCGTTGATCTCGTCTTCGGGGATGCGGACGCGGCTGCCCGAGCGGACGTTCTTCACGTTCACCGGGTCGTTATCGAGTTCGCCAAGAATGATGTGATTCTCGATGCCGGTGACGGTCAGCCACATGAACTCGGTGGCCGAGCCGTCGCGGAAGGGGGCCTTGATGCTGAAGCACTGGTCGGAGCGGCGCTGCTCGAAAGCGCGGACGAACTCGGGAAAGCGCGCGCGGGCCTCGGCCACCGCGGCCTGCATGCGCGGATCGTCGTCCTCGATCATGACGATGGGGACATTGCCCAGCGTCTCGAACACCTGGAGCGGATTGCCGCTGCGAAGGATCTCATCCATGCCTGGATCGTAAAGGTTGATCTGCCCGGTGGCGGGGGCAAAGATCGCCAGGCAGTCGCCGTCAGCCAGCTCGGCGACCAGCTTGCCCAGGTCGGGATACGGATCTTGCCGGGTGTCGTAGCCAAGGGCGTCGACAGCGATCCAGCCCTGGTGTTCTTCGATGGCCTTGCGCAAGCGCAGTTCGGTGATGGTGGCTGCCACCTCGCTCGCATCCTCGAGATAGGGCCGGCCAAAGTTATGCACCAGGTATAACGAGCGCTTCACCTGCACGGCAAAAGTGGGCAGATCGCCGTCGCCCACCACGAAGTTGCTGGTCTCCTCATCATCGGGATCGATGTCGATGTCGAAGGCGCGCTGGATGGCGCTGCGCAGCATCTCCGCGTCGAGATAGCGCGGCGCATTCAGCAGCAGGACCAGCGAGATGGCTGGCGATTCTTCGGGCTGGCGGCGAAATAGCCCCTTGAACCATGACCATAAGCCCATGGCGGCTCCTTGGTTGCGTTCGACCATGGCGGTGCGAGCCCTGGCGCGGCCATTGGCCACGCGCAGACTCGAACTAACTCAGTTACTCGATAAAACCGTTCCGAACGAGACTGTGAAACCTCGTGGACGGGCGATGTGTGTCCTGTGTGAACAGCCTGCCAAACCAGGCGGGCAGCGACCAAGCGACGGGATGGTGATATGGTCTGGCTAGTTTCCCCTGTCAGTTAGATTCTAGAACGTTTTTTCGCGCGATGTCGGCGTCGCCGCGATTTTTGTTCACGGTTTCGACAGCGCGAACGTGCGGATGCCGGGCGGGCGGCTCGTCGTCGGATGTTGCAGCCCGCGGCTACGTTGCGTCGTTCGCAGCGCCGCATAGAAATCCAGCTCGTGGATGAAGACTACCTGGTCGCGATTGTAATCAGCCAGCCCGTTCAGCCCTTCCACCAGCCCGTAGGTGAAGAAGCCGTGCCCGGCGTCGGGATCTTCCAGTGAAAACTCGCTCCCCAGCGACGAGCACATCACCACCACGCCGTAGTCTTCGCTGACCAGGTCGCGCACCAGGCTGTCGGCCACGCGTTTCTTGCTGTCGGGCAGGTCGGCCACTTCTCCCGAGTGACAGGCATCCAGGATGGCGACGACGCGGCCCGGCATGTTCTCGAGTGTCTGCTTGAGGAACGCGCCCGAGACGCAGGTCTTGTCGAGCGCGTCCAGGTCCACATCCACGGGCAGCATCTGGAACTGGTTGAGTTCGTCGCGGCCGCCATGTCCGGAGAAAAAGAAGATGGCCACATCCTTGGCGGTCATCGAACCGCGCAGCCAGCTCAGTTCCTTCATGATGTTGGCTCGGGTGGCACTCGCATCGGTGAGCAGCTTGATCTCGATCTTGTCATAGAGGGGCCTGGATTTCTCGCGCAAGACGTTGGCCAGCACCTCGGCATCCTTGGCAGCGAACTGGAGCCGGAGATCGCCCGGGTAGGCCGTGATGCCGATGCCGACGAAATAGAGATTCGGCCTAGGGGGCTCTTTCTGCGTGTAAGTAATCTCGAGCGGCGGCGTGACGGCGCGCGATACCTTGCTGACGGCCTGGACCGCGACCTGATGCTTGCCGGGCGGGACGACCACTTTCCAGGCGGCCGTGACCTTGCCCGGGCCAGGCTTGGGCACGGGCCGGATGCCGTTCTCGCCCGCATACGGGCGGCCATCGACCAGCAAGCGCAGGCTCAGCACCGGATGATCGCCCTCCGATTCGGCCGACGCCTTCACTTCAAACTCACCCTTGTCATCGAGGGCCAGCGCGGCGGTGGGGGAATCGATCCTCACGCGCGGCGGCAACACGGCCCCCACACCCGTGATGTCGGCGACATCGTGGCCTGCCTTGCGCGCCAGGGCGATGGCCTGGTCGAGGCTGCCCGCCAGCGGGAGCCGGCGCACCACTTCGGGCCGATAAAGCGATGCATGAAAGCGCAGGGCCGGATGAAAGCTCGCCATCTTCTCGGGGCCGTGGTTCAATTGCCAGCCCATCAGCCTTTCGCCCATCGGCGAAGCCGCATAGAACCCGCTGGGATGCCAGGCAATCCAGTGACGGCCCGCGACGAAGAAGGTCATCAGCGGCGTTTTGACGGCCGGGTCCCAGAGATAAATGGTCTGGTCCGTGCCCCCCGATAGGAAATACTTGCCGTCCGGCGAAGGGGCCACCGCCAGCACCTGCCCGGAATGGCCGTCGAACTCGTGAATCGACTTGCCGGTTTCCAGATCGACAAGAGTGAGGCCATATGCGCCGCCGATGGCCGCCTTCTTGCCGGCCAGCATGGTCATCGAGTAGATCCGCTCTTTCTGCAGGTCGGAAACATAAGTGTGGACGATCTTGTCGCCTTGCTTGATGGCGATCTTGTAGAAGTCGAGCGCTTCAAGAGAATAGCCGTCGCGGGCCAGAACGGCCCGCTGCATTTTCTCGCCGGGCGGCGGACCGAAATCAAAACTCTCCAGATTGAACGTGAACTCCAGCGACGTCTCCGACTTGATGGTCTGGCCCAAGTTGGTGTTGCCCCAGGCGATCTGCTTGCCGTCGGGCGACCAGCCCAGGGCCCAGAGCGACTTGCCGCCGCCGGAAAACTCCTGCACCTGCACGCCGTCGGCGGTCTTCCAGACATACGTCTCGTGGGTGTTGCCCC
>JBFWSD010000133.1:0-9976 GCA_050248575.1 Gemmataceae bacterium | reverse complement strand
GCCCGTGTCGCGTTTCCAGGTTGCCTGGATATCGAGCGGGCCAGCCAGGTCCGACTGCCCGGTCCCCTGGCAATTCACCTCGAGCAGCGGATCGTTGACCATCGTCAGGTTGACGTCGCGGACCTCGCTGGTGATCGGGGGCGTGACGCTGCGATCTTCCAGCACCAGCGTGCCATTCTGGACCACGATCGTGGGCATCGGCACGTCGGGTTCCGGCGGGCCAAACAGGTTCTCCACGTTCCATTGCCCGTTACCCCCGCGAATCAGGCAAATGCGCGGCCGATACAGCACCACTTTGCGCACGGCCAGCTTGCCGTCGAGCAACTGTTCCTTGTCGTGATAAAGAATGGCCGACGGGATGTGGACGAACTCGTTCTGATCGGGGTCGTCGTGACGCGTGAGCCGCAGTTCACGGATGGCGATGCCGCCGAGCAGACGCAGCCGCGCCGAGTCGAGCGAGATCGCGGCGCCGGGGATTTGCTCGCCCAGCTTGGCGATGACGCGCCGTCGCATGACCGACGGGCTGGTCCAGTGTAGGTAGAGAAAGGCGGCCGAACCGAGACCTGCCGCAACCAGCAGGACCAGTGTCCGGACCAGCCACTTCCGCCAGAACATGGCCCACTCCGCAACGAAACTGATTGGTCGTTCTGTCCCGGCGCGCCGGCGGTGTGAGCCGCCGGAAAGCAAAGGCCTTTGCTCCGGTGGCTGACGCCCCCCGGCCCGCCATGAGCGCGAGCACGTCCTGGACCGAGAACGAGAACAGCGTGATGATCGTGCGGGTAAGGACGCGCGGGCCGGGCTGATGGGGAACGGGATCCGGCCCGACGCTGTCTGTTCCGTGCCCAGGGTCGCGGCGCGCGGGCGGGAGCATACGCCAAGGGCGACTTTCGGTCAACCACACTTGGATCGAGCGCGGCCGCAACTATAATCTCCTCAAACATCCTGGCCTTCCTTCCTTGCGGTGCACCGTGACCAACGCAGCTCCTCCCCAGACCACGCAGCCCGAACAGAGTACGGCCCTCACGCTTCCCATGCTGGCGCCGATTCACCAGGCGACGCGGCACTCGCCCCTTGCCGACGTGGGCGGAGAAGTTCGCCGCCAATGGCTGGAAGCACCCATCAAGGAGCGCTTCCGCCCCGGCATGCGTGTCGCCGTCGGCGTGGGCAGCCGCGGCATCCGCGACATCTTGCCGATCACGCAAGCGACCATCGCCGCCCTGCGCGAACTGGGCACACAGCCCTTTGTCGTCGCCGCCATGGGCAGCCACGGCGGCGCCACCGCCGAGGGCCAACGCCAGCTCCTGGCCGAATACGGCATCGTCGAATCCAACCTTGGCGTGCCCGTGAAGACTGACATGACGGCCGTCCGCGTCGGCACCAACAGCTGGGGCGAGCCTGTCTACTGGGATAAGAATGCCTGGGAGGCCGACGCCGTCGTCACCGTGTCGCGCGTCAAACCGCACACCGATTTTCGCGGCCGCTACGAGAGCGGCATCGTCAAGATGCTGGTAATCGGGCTGGGCAAGCGCGACGGCGCGGCCCAGCATCATCGCTGGGGCGTGCGCGGGCTGCGCGACATGATCCCCGAATCCTGCGGCATCATCCTGCAAAACACCCCGTTCCTGGCCGGGCTCGCCGTCCTCGAAAACGCCGATGAGCAGACTGCCCGCGTCAAGGTCGTGGACAAGTTCTCCCTGCTTGACGAAGAGCCCGGGCTACTCGTCCAGGCCCGCGACATGATGGCCCGGCTCCCCTTCGACCGCCTCGATTTGCTCGTCATCGGTGAGATCGGCAAGAACTATTCGGGCGCGGGGATCGATCCCAACGTCGTCGGCCGCCTGCTCATGGAGGGCAAAGACGAGTTTCCCACGCCCAACATCACGCGCATCTGTGCCCTCGATCTGTCCCCCGAAAGTCATGGCAACGGCGTGGGCATCGGCATCGCCGATCTCACCACCGAGCGCTTCCTCGAGAAGATCGACCCGGTGCCGTTCCGGCTGAACACGCTGACCTCGTGTTTCTTGTGGCGGGCCAAGCTGCCCCTCAGCTTCCCGAACGATCGCGCTTGCATCCAGATGGGGCTGCAAACCTGCTGGCAGCCCAGAATCGAAGAGCTGCGCATGGCGGTAATCGCCAACACGCTCGAACTCTCCGATCTGTGGGCTTCCCCTGCCCTGCTCGCCGAAGCCGAGGGCCGCAACGATCTCAACGTGATTGGCGAACTTGCCGATTTGCCCTTCGACCAGGCGGGCAACCTGGAGCAAGCCAGGATGTTCCCCCACGCTCTGTGCGGCCGCCGCAGCGCCGCCACGAGACATTGACCTGCCCGTCACTTGCCGATGCAGAAACGGCTGAAGATGCGGTCGAGAAGGTCGTCGGTATAGATCGCGCCGACCATCTCGCCGAGTTGATCGAGGGCGCCGCGCAACTCGAGGGCCAGCAATTCTGCCGGTTCCGCATAGAGAACCACCGCGTGCGCTTGCCGCAAGTGGGCCAGACACGCATTCACATGATGCCGGCAACGGCTCAGGCTCGGCGCCAGCGCGGCAACGGGCCGCGCTCGGGCTCGCTCGCGCAGCATCGACTTCAGTTCCTCGAGGCCTGCGCCCGTCAGCGCGCTGGTTGCCAGCCCGCCGAATGCGTCACCCAGATCACACTTGGTGGCTACGATTTCCGCCCCAGCAGGAGGATTCACCTCGGGGCCATCGGCAGCCTGGCACCAGAGAACGAGATCCGCCGCACTGGCCTGGGCACGGCCAAGCGCCTGCGCCACACTCTCAATCGACTCGGTACTGTCGTCTTGCCCGGCGGTGTCAACCAGTTCGAGAACGACATCGTCGAGGCGCAGCCGCCGCACCAGGTAATCGCGCGTCGTGCCGGGCTGACTGCTCACCAGGGCGGCCTCGGCCGCCGCCAGCGCGTTGAACAGGCTGCTCTTGCCCGCGTTGGGCGGCCCGGCTAGCACTACGCGAAACGGACGGTCGGCCAGCGATCGTTGCTCGATCTGCTTCTGCACCAACGTGACGTGTGCCAGCCCGCGGGCCAAGCGTTCCAGCAGCTCGCGTTGTTCGACGAAGTGAAGATCCTCGTCGCTGAAATCGAGCCCGGCCTCCACATCGGCGAGCAGGTTCAAGAGATCGTCACGCAGCGCATGTAACGGTGTGGTCAGGCCGCCGGCGAGTTGTGTCAGCGCCTGGCCCAGCTCGGCACGATCGCCGGCATCGATGACGGCGAGCACCGCCTCCGCGCGGGGCAGATCGAGTTTGCCCGCCAGGAAAGCACGGAGGGTGAACTCGCCGGGCCGCGCCGCCCGGGCCCCCGCCTCGAGAAAATGCGCGATGAGTCGATCGATCAACGGCGGGCTGCCCAGCGTGTGCAGTTCGACCAGGTCCTGGCCGGTATAAGTCTTCGGCCCGGGCCAGACATAAAGATCCGCGGACCAGCCGGGTAGATCAGGAAGTGTGATCTCACCCACGTACAGGCGGCGTTGCTGGTAGTCGATCGCCTCAGGCGTGACGAAACAAGAGCGCGATAGCGGAAAGGCTTGCGGCCCGGTCAAACGCACGACGGCCCGGGCCGCGCCGCCCGGTGCACTCGACAGGGCAACGATCGTGTCCTGCGGATCCAGGGTCATGAAGATTGGAGTACCGGCTTTGTTCGGAAGGTCCAGCCTGCTGGCCGATGATGTTGGAGTACCGGCTTTAGCCGGCAGGGCAACGTGCAGTCGGCGGAAGGTGTTGTCGGAGTACCGCAGGGCAGCGCGCACGGTCAGAAGATTAAGTCTTTCGCGGAGAGCCGGGCGCCAACTTTGGCCCTGACCTCGAGGCCGGGAGGGACAAGCCCGGCCTCGAGGTGAAAGGATGATGCTTGGAAGAGGGCCTCACCTGGCCCGCACCTCGAGGCCGGGAGGGACCGGCCCGACCTCGAGGTGAAAGGATGCTGCTTGGAAGAGGGCCTCACTTGGCCCACACCTCGAGGCCGGGAGGGACCGGCCCGACCTCGAGGTGAAAGGATGCCGGGTTCACCAGCGCACTTCCGCACCGGCGATGGGTCCATGATAGAAGACACAAGCATCGTTGTTGACGCGCGAGCCGGGCAGAACGAACTGCGCCGTCGACAGCTGGGGCGGCGCCAGCGCGATCCCGTCCAGCCACATCACCTGGTAGCCGCCACGCACCCACAGGCAATCCCAGATGCGGAGCGAACCAACCAGGCCCAGTTCGGCCACGAAGGACAGTTCGGAGGCGGTGGCGCCGGTGGCGAAGCTCCCCAGCGGGCCATTGACGATCGCATTCATCTGCTGGCTATTGCCGAACAGGCCCACCTTCGAGCCCAGATCGAGGGCCGTGTTACCTTGCGGGCCCTGGATGCAGCGCCAGTTGACGCCGACCTGCCCGCCGTACATGTCGTTCGAGGTACGGTGATCGGTATTGGTGTAGCCCAACACGGGCGTGAAGAAGTTGCCCCGCAGACTTTCATCGAGGGACATGTAGCGGAAGCCCGCGAGCACGGACAGGCTGTCGCGCAGGTAATAGCGCAGGTTGAACTCGGCGTTGTTCAGCTCCGAAGTATAGGTTTCACCAAAGGCCAGCCCGATGATCGGCGAACCAAAGGCGATGCCGATCGGTGAAGTGGAGAACTTGGCCTGCTGATTGTAGAGGGCAAAGTACACCGCCTCGGCGGCGACCGGGCCGAACGAGCGCCGCAACGTGAAGCGCGGGCCGGTCTCGGTCTTCAGGTCGATGTCATTCCCGGTCAGGGCCGGCACTCCGTTCGTGCCAGTCACGATCACCTGCCCCGTCCCCGTGCTGCGGTCGAGGAAGATGGCATCGACGGCCAGGTACCATGGGTCGGGACCGCCGGCACCGGGGTAGCAGCCCGCGTCGACCATGGGGGCCGAGGCATCGGGCACCATTGCTTCTTCCACAGGCTGGCCCCAGACGTTCCCTGCCGCCAGGGACAGTAGCAAGACCGGCACAACCATCGCTTCCTTGACAGCTCGCATGTCAGCTTCCTTTCGCATGCGCCTGAGAATCGGCATTTCTCATGCGACTGTCATCGGAATGCCAGCCGGGAAACATGCGAGCATCCGCACAGGCGGTAGAAGCGGGACTTCGGCAGCGTGTGCATCATCGGCACAGACGGCACGAGAGTTACCACGCGCACGAACGCTACAGTCCGGAGGGTCCGCGCCACCCGCAAGGTTTACCCAGGCTCCATGCTGTTATCGCCGGCTGCCCGCATCGTCTAAAGGATGTGGATCACTCCCGCCGGGAGACCGCCATGATCGCAAATCGAACGTCAGTAATGTGGTTAGGCATGCTGGCCGCCCTTGCTTCCGTGGGGGCCGACCCGGCCAGCGCCTACAGTCCGCTCGTCCTGCCCACCGACACTGAGAGTGCCCAGCGCTGTATGCAAGCGCAGAAGTATATCAAGCAGCAGGCCTGGCCTCAGGCGATACGGCTACTTCAGACCATCCTCGACCGGAAGGAAGACAGCTTCATCGAGTTCGAAGGCAAGGTCGTGTCAGCCCGCACCGAGGCGAACAAGTTGCTTGGCTCCCTTCCCGAGGCTGCCCACAAGGAATACCAACGCATGTGCGGCAAGGAAGCCAGCCAGCTTCTCGAAAAAGGACTGAAGAACAGCGATCCTGACATCATCGCCAGCGTGGCGTACCGTTATCTGCATACGGAAGCTGGAGCCCGCGCTGTCGAATGGCTTGGCACCCGCTATCTCGACCGCGGGCAGAGCCTGGCGGCGGCGCTCTGTTTCCAGCGCCGGCTAGATCTCAAACACCGACCCCCGGAGGCCATGATCTATGTAAAGGCGATCATCGCCTACCGGCGTACGGGCGACGAACTGCCCGCCCGCACTGCCTGGCAAGCCCTCGAAGCCAGGGTGGGCAAGAAGCGCCTCGCCATCGGCGAACGCCAGCTCACCCTCGAAGAGCTCAAGAAGGAACTCGAAAATATCAAGCCGATCCACGGGCCGGATTGGCCCCTTTTCCGCGGCGAATTTCAGTAGCCCGCTTCCTTGTGCGGATGTTGAGTGGCCAGGGCGGCTAGGACGGCCGACGAAGATCTCTTCAGGATGCCGCGACGACAAGCTCGCGCCCCACTCCTTCCAATGCCATGATTTCCGCACTAGAATCCAGGCATGAACCGTATACCCAAGAGCTGGCCGGTCATCGGGCTGGCGGTGCTGGTCGGGCTGGTGGCGGCCTATTTCTTGCGTCCCCGCAGCGCGGAGCCGCAGCCTCCCGCCGGGCCGCCCATCCGTGTCCTCTTCATTGGCAACAGCTACACCGAGACCAATGATCTGCCCGGCATGTGCACGCGGCTGGTGCGCAGCGAGGACCGCCCGCTTCACGTCGAGAGCATCGTCAAAGGGGGCTACTCCCTGCACAAACACTGGGAAGACGGCGAAGCCCGGGCGGCCATCCGCCGCGGCAACTGGGACTTCGTCGTCCTCCAGGACCAGAGCGAGATGCCCGTCATCTCCCCCGGCAAGACCATCGAGTCGGGCAAGCTCTTCGCCGACGAGATCAAGAAGGCCGGCGCCCGCACGCTTCTCTTCGTCACCTGGCCCAAGAAGAACATGGGCAGCAATCAGGACCAGATCCTCAATACCTACACGCGGCTGGCGCAGGAAACGGGCGCGCGGCTGGTGCCCGTCGGGCCAGTGTGGATGCAGGCCGGCTTTGCCAAGGTCATGTTCTATCGCGCCGACGAGAGCCATCCCTCCCCGCTTGGTACCTATATTGCGGCGTGCGTCTTCTATGCAGTGATGCGCGACAAGGATCCGCAAGGGCTGCCCTTTGAAGGCATCGTCACCGAGGCTCCTTACTCGGAGCGGCCCGCCGAGGAGATCCGCCGCTATCAGGAAATGGCCTGGAAGACTGCCCTGAAGCTGGCCGACCCGTCCCCCTTGCCGCCGCCCGAAGAGTAACCGGAGCCCGACTCTTCACCGCAGGCAGACCACGTCATGCGATTTCTTGGCGCGAAGGGCCATTCCGCAACATCCTTTCATCAAATAGTTTATGGCAATATCCGATGACAGCTGACCGCTGAAACCTGATTGCCGAAAGTTTTTCTGTAAGCAAATCGCTCCTGGGCGGCAGTCGTAGGCTGCTATGAGGGAACGCGTGATGGCTCAGGCCAATCTCAGTCGTGTTCTGCAAGCCATGCGGCGGCTGGTCGGCGGCAGCGACCCCGATGCCGAGTCGGATGGGGCCTTGCTGGCCCGGCATCGGGCCGGCGACCAGGCGGCGTTTGCGGCCCTCGTGCGCCGGCATGGCGGGCTTGTCTGGAACGTCTGTCAACGCGTGCTTGGCGATCGCCACCATGCCGACGACGCCTTCCAGGCCACCTTTCTTGTCTTGCTGCGCCGCGCCGACAGGCTGGATGGAAGCCGTTCCCTGGCGGGCTGGTTGCAGGCAGTGGCCCTGCGTACCGCCGTGCGTGCCCGGGCCGATGCCGCACGCCGACGCGAACGCGAGGCCCTTGTCCCGGAGCTTGACATGTCGAGCCGCACTGAAGAGGCAAGCTGGCAACTCCTGCGCCCGGTGCTCGATGAGGAACTGGCCAGGTTGCCCGACAAGTATCGGCAGCCCGTCGTCCTCTGCTACCTCGAGGGGAAGACGAACGACGAGGCAGCCGGGATCCTCGGCTGGACGCGCGGCACCGTGGCGGGCCGCCTGTCGCGCGCGCGTGACCTGCTGCGTCAACGCTTGACACGTCGCCAGATCACCCTGGCGCCGGCGCTCGTGTTCAGCCTCATCGCCGCCCGAGCGCAAGCGGCCGCGGTCCCCGAAGCTTCCCTGCGGGCCGCGTTCGCACTCGGGGCGGGGCAGGCCGTTCCCGAATCCGTTCAACAACTCGCGAAAGGAGTGCTGGTGTCCATGAAGTATCAACAGTTCAAGAATGTGGCCCTGTATGCGGCCGCGGCGGTGGTGGCGATCGCGCTGGCCGGTGCCGTCTACACGGCAGTCGTGCCTGTCGACAACAAGGGCAACCCCAAGGAAGCGGGCAGCAAGCCTGTCAACGGCCTCAAACTGACCCTGTCTGCCGTCAAGGACACGACGACGCGCATGGTCTTCGACGTCGAGGCCCGTGTGCCCCTGAACGAGGGCAAGAACGCCATGCCCGTCGAGCTCATGCTGACGCTGACCAATGTCTCCGATCAGCCCATCAAGCTCGATACTTACGACATGAACTGGAAGCTGGCCGTCACCGGCCCGGATGCGGACAGCGTGAGAACCGCGCAAGCGCTGGCGGATATTCTGCGGGTGCCGCCCACGGCCGCCGACTATCCGATCCTCGCACCGGGCAAGACCTGGCAGCGGCCCGTCAAATTCCCGGGCAACTTCGCCAACGCCGCCGACGCCTCGACCATCTACTATCTGATGAAGACCGGCGCATATCGCCTGCACGCGAGTTACGACCATCCGAAGGTTACTCCTCACGCCCCCGCCAAGGGGAGCTGGACCGGCGTCGTCGAAAGCAATGAACTGGTCATCACGGTGAAATAGCCTTTAGCTTTCAGCTTTCAGCTTTCAGCGATCAGCTTTCAGCGATGCATGTCGCTGGCGGCTGATCGCTGTCCGTTTGCGCCCTTCCAGCTTTGCAGGAGCTGAAGTAGGCTATAGTCACAATGCGATCGCGCGAGCTGAAAGCTGATTGCTGAAAGCTGATTTCTGAAAGCTGATTGCTGAAAGCTGATCGCTGCTCGCTGAAAGCTACCCCATGACTCCCCAGGCCAAGCTGAAGGCAAGGTTCCAGGAAGTAGCCGACGACGCCAAGGTGCGTTTTGCCGTGCGGCGGCGAAACAACGACTATTACGTCACGATCTTCGCCGAGTTTGAAGTCCGCGAACGTCACCTGCGGCCGGTCCTGCCCGGGGCCTACATGACATCGAGCGGGCCGTTCGACGCCACCTATCGGCTCGGGCCCGATACTGCCATCGAGCGCTTGCTCGCCGAGATGGAGGTCGATCCCGACTGGCTCGCCTGGCACGACGGCACGGTGGTGAAGATCGCGACGGAGATCCGGCGTAGCCGCACCTTTGAGAAGCTGCCCGTGCTGGGGGACGCACTCGAAGAAGCAGGCTGCACCAATGAAGCCATCCTCAAGCATTGTCGCGCGCATGGTCCGCATTTTCACACCTGCTGGGCGGTGGACCTGATCCTCGGCGAAGCGAAGGAAAAGTAACTCATGACCGAGGCTGCCTGGCTCGCCAGTCGCGATCCGCGCCAGCTCCTCGGACGCGGGCCGAGTTTGCCGCGGCGTGGCGGCCAAGCATGCCCTTTTGCGCAATGGAGGCCTATTTCTGATCTCTCTTAGCCATTGCAGGATTTCGATTTGCGTCGAATCACCGGCCCCGAACAGCAAAAAGTGCGCAAACAATCGCCTCAAGTCACGCTCGTCAAACGAGTTTCGCCTCTGGTTGTGACGCCGAGCGACACTGGTTGACCGATCATTCGACACCTCCCGTTCGCTGCGCAGCGGGCTAATTTCCCATAATCCTACGGCGGGCCGGGGAAAAGTACGTGTCAGGTTTGTCTGTCCGTGAACGGACTGCTTGCACACTTCGCTTGCACAGAAAGCCCGTTGTGCCAATCGCCTCAGGTCATTGCAGCTTGACGATTTAAGGCGAAACTCGCCGAATCGCGAGTGTGCAAGCCCCCAGGCTGCGGTCCGCGTGCTCATGCCGTAACTGATGACTCCCATGTGACTTTTGTTGCCGACACGGACTCGACAACGCCCCGCAACGGCACTCACTTCCAGCATGTTTTCGCCTCAATGACGAGATCTTGCAGGCGCCTTGGGTTATCGGACACTGGCCGGACCATCCCCGCTTGCGCAATGAAGGCCTATTTCTGTCTGCTCTTAGCATTGCAGGATTTTGCTTTGACACAGAGCGACACGACCGCCCTCGCTGCGCAGCGGGCCAATTTCCCATAATGATGCGCCGGGCC
>JBFWSD010000132.1:0-9984 GCA_050248575.1 Gemmataceae bacterium | reverse complement strand
CGATGTACCGCTTGAGCGGCTCGATGTGCTGCGGGCAATCCTCGCACAGCTCCTCGACGCGAAACGACGGATCGCGCTCGCGCACCTCGTGCCAGCGCCGCAACAGCTCGAAGATGGTCTCGTCGATGTTCATTCGCGCTACGGGGATGTCATCCCGTCACCCCGTCACAAACCGGGCCATTGATCTTGCAGCAGGCGATGCAGCTTGAGCAGGGCGGCATGCCAGCGGCGCTGGATGGTGCGCACGTTCACCTGCAACACGCGCGCCGCCTCTTCCTGCGTGAGCCCCTGGTAGAAGAGTAGTTCGACCACCTCGCGTTCCTCGGTAGGCAGAGAATCGATCCGCTCGTGGACTTCGCGCCATTGCTCGAGCTGGCTGGGCTCGAAGGTGGTGTCGGCATGTTCGAGCGGGCGGCGGCCTTCGCTGGCGTGATTGGGATCGCTGGCGTGGTTCTTGCCCAGCCCCAGCGGGCCATAATAGTGACGGGCCAGGTCGATCAGCTGCCGCCGCACCATCGTGCTGGCCAGCCCGAAGAACTCGCGCGTGTTGGCCGGCCTCACTTCGCGCAACGACCGCATCAGCCTCACGAGCGAGTCCTGCAACACATCGTCGGTATCGGACCAGCGCCGCACGCTGGAGAAGCGCAGCAGCATGTGCCGGGTGAGCAGTTCCAGGCGGCTGACCACATGGCGGATCAGTTCGTCCTCGGCGGCACGCTCCCCCCCGCGGATCCTGTCGAGCAGCTCCAGCATCTGCGTCGTGTGCAAGGGGGTATGCGACATTGGCAAACCCGAACCGCGAACGAAACTCGAGACGGATTTCGTCCCCATCGATTCTAGCTTGAACGCGCCCAGCACGCCACCGAGAAGCCAGCCGCGCAAACCTAACGGGCAGTAGCCGCGTAGGAAGAGTGGCTGGCATGGGGCCGGCCGGGTATCGCCCTGGAGGTAGCCATCGTGCTCGTACTCAGCCGGAAGTGCGGTGAAGAAATCGTCATTGCCGATCAGATCGTGGTGAAAGTGTTGGCCGTGCGCGGCACGCAGGTCAAGCTCGGCGTCGAGGCGCCGAAAGACGTCTCGGTGACACGCAGAGAACTCACGGTAGATGCGCAGCCCGTTGTCTGCGCGAAGTAACCAGCTCACGCCCCGGCCTCATCGGGCTCGACGGGGCGTTTTTTCTTGCGCTTCTTCTTTTTCTTGCGCGGGCCGCCGTCGAGCACCCAGCCAACCCGGCCCAGCACGCGGGCATAGATCAGCCAGTTGGTGCCCCACCAGAGTCCCACCCAGGGAGTTGCCCACCATACCGTTTGCGCGACGATCCACACGCCCAGCCCCAGGCAAGGAACCAGGATCACGATCGTGTACAGGTACAGCACGAGCGCCGTGAGCGGATCGCGCAGCAATCTCAGCAGCACTTCATGATGAAAGACCACGTAGGGCGCGCCGCCAACAAGTGTCGACAGCACCACGATCGGGAAGAGCACGGCCCCCAGGGCCAGCACGGTACACCACCACACCAGCGTGGCCACGAAGGGGGCCAGCACCGCCAGAAGTAGCGCCGCGAGCGCCAGGCTGGCGAGCGCCAGCCACACCATGAACAACAGCTTCCAGGCGAACTCGAACCACAGATCGGTGGGCCACTGCACCTCTTCCGCGCCGGCCGCCGAATCTTGCACCACGGCCAGGAAGCAGGCCGACGGATAGAAGCTGAACAGGATGGCGAACAGCGTCAGCCCGGTGAAGACGTGCCAGCTGCCTCGATAAACCAGCATGGCAAAGCCGTTGCTGATATCCTCGGGCAAGATACTGATCAAGGCCCGGAAAGAGACGGCGATCAGGGCCAGCATCATCAGCGCCAGCGACACCAGTACCCAGGGCTTCAGGCTTTCACCTTGCAGTGGAAAGCCAAGCACCCCCTGGAAAAGCGGCTGATCGGGAACGCCAGCCTGGCGGCGCGGGCTGTCGTCGTCGCTGGTGATCGGCGCGGCCATGCTCAGTTCTTTTCGATGCGTAGTCCGGGGATGGCGGACTGTAGTTCGAGCCCGTGTGCCGTGGTGCCCGTCAAGGCGAGACGTTTCAAGTTCTTCAAGCCGGAGAGGGCCGCCAGCCCGTTGTCCGTGATCAGTGTATTGTTGAGATGCAACTCCTTCAGATTGACCAGCGTCTTGAGCTCCTTGAGCCCGGCGTCGGTGATATTGGTGCTGCTCAGGTTCAGCACTTCCAGGTTGGTCAGCCCCTTGAGACGGTCCGCGGTGAGATCGGTGGTCCTGGTGTTGGCGAGGTTCAGCTCGCGCAACTTCTTGAACGCGACGAGCGGTTCAAGGTACTCGTTCTTGAAGGAGCCGGACTGCCCCATGAAGGAGACGCGGATCACTTCGATTCCCGGCAAGGCGGGATCTGTTTCGACGTAGCCGCCCCACTTGATGACTTGCTGACGTGCTTCGATGGCCGTGTAGACCTTGGCGGGCTCGGGCTGAAACCATTGGTTGAAGATGAAGTAACTGCCCGCGGCGAGCGCACCGAAGAGGATCAAGAGCAAGGTAAGGCTGGCGGAGCGTGACAGTCCGACGGCGCCGTGGGTCTTCTTCTTCTTGCCCTTCTTTTTTTTCTTCTTCTTGGCTTTGGCCGTCCTGGCAGGCGCGTCGCTGTCCTTCGGTTTCGCTTCAGGCGCGGTCGAGGCTGCATGCGCTTCCTCGTCGACTACATCGTAGTCCTCCACGGCGTCGGGACCTGTTTCCGCTGCGCCCTCATCCTCTTCCTCGGAAATTTCGAGCTCGAAGCGTTCCTTGCAGCCCGGGCACTTGACGATCGAGTCCTCGCGTGAGTTCTTCACGATGAGCTGTTTACCGCAGGCCGGACATTCGAACTGGATCATGTCACTCCACCTCCCTGCAAGCCGTTCAAGGTAACGCATAGCGAAACGGCCTGTGGCTGGCCGGGCGGCCGGAGGCATTTCATCAGGATTTCACAATGGCGGCTCAGCGGCGATACTTGTCGTTGAGTGATTTGCCCTGTCCGAGGAGGTCGAGCGTCTTGGCCAGGCGGCGCTCGCGCGTCTCGGGTTTCTTGGCGTCGGCGATGTACTCGGCGTACTCGCGCTGGCAGGAAGGGGCCAGCCCGTCGAAAACCGCCTTCGCGTGCTTGTCTTCTTGCAGAGCCTTCTTGAGTTCGGCGGGCACCACGACCTTGACCTCTTGCTTGGCCGGCCTGACGCCCTGCTCGTTGACTTTCACCGCCTCCTTGAGGTAGGCGACGATGACCGGGCCCTGAATGTCGTCCACGGAAGTGAAGCGGATCGTGCGCAGCTGCTTGCCCGCGCCCGCCTCGAAGAGTTTTTTCGAGTCTTTGATCAACGCCCCTCTGAAGAAGACCAGGTTGACGTGCTGCTTGAAGGCGCCGATGCTGCACAGCATGCCGTTGAGAGAGAAGTTCGGGCTGCCCCACTTCCAATCTTCCTCGATGCGCTTGTCGGCCTGATGGATGAGCTGGCGCAGCTTCGTGCAGATGGGCTGCGCGAAGGGCGCCGCCTTCGCGATGTAGGCATCGATGCGCTGACTGGCATCGCTCGCCATGAGTCGACTCCCGCGGAGAGTGAATGTCTGCCTTCCAGAGAATGCGAGGCCGAACAGAGAAAGTCATGATTGGCGAACTGCTCGGATCAACCCTTCAGGGCTACCCACTGCACGCGCCAGCTTCCTTCGCTCTTTTCCGAGATCAGGTAGATCGTAACTCCACCGACGGCCTCGGCATCACCGCTGCCGACGCTGAAAAGAGATACCTGGATGGGCGTGTCGAATGCCCAGTTCTTCTGCTGATCCAGGTCGAACTTGTCGATGCGAATGGCCACTCGCCGAGGTTGATCGACATTGCGGTCATCCCAGGAGAACTCCCAGCCGCTGACTTGCGGCACGTAGCCGGCGGGCCAGGGCAGCCCGCTGACCAGCGGTTCGCTCCCAATCTCGATGATGGATTGACCGACCAGCACGGCGCGGCGATCGCCCGGCGTGGCGTATTGCGCCCTGATCCGTTCCAGATCGGGAGTATTGAGCAACTCTTCGAGCAGCGCATCGAAGAGCTGCTCCCGTTCCGAGCGCTGCTGGGGCTCCGACCGACTTGCTGTTGGTAGATGCGGGGCAATCACAGCACGTGCGCCAGGTTCGTTCGTCGCATCCAGTGGGACAAAGGCACAAGCGCACAGCGGCAGCCAGTATCTTGTCTTCACCATTCAACCCCCTTGGCATGCGCGTACGGTTTCCGCGGCACCTCAAGCAATAACAGACAACAAGCGCGATCGTTGGGAGTTTTCGTCACGCCAGGATGTCCCGGACCACCTTGCCGTGCACGTCGGTCAGGCGGAAGTCGCGGCCCGAGTAGCGATAGGTGAGCTTTTCGTGATCGAGGCCCAGCAGGTGCAGCACGGTGGCGTGCAGATCGTGAACGTGGACGCGATCTTGCACTGAGCGGAAGCCGAACTCGTCGGTGGCGCCGTAGCGGAGGCCGCCCTTGACGCCGCCGCCAGCGAGCCACATGGTAAAGCCGAGCGTGTGATGATCGCGGCCCCCCGTGCCCTCGGAAGTGGGAGTGCGGCCGAACTCGCCGCCCCAGATCACCAGCGTGTCTTCCAGCAGCCCGCGCGACTTAAGGTCTTGCAAGAGGGCCGCAATCGGCTGGTCGGTCGCCTGCGCGTGCTTGGCGTGATTGCGGATGTCTTTGTGATCGTCCCAGGGTTGCCCGTTGCCGTAGTAGATCTGCACCATGCGGACGCCGCGCTCGAGCAGCCGGCGGGCCACCAGGCAAGTGTCGGCAAAGTAACCCGCGCCGTACAGCTTGCGGGTGGCGGCCGTCTCGCGGTTGATGTCGAACGCTTCCTGGGCCTCGAACTGCATGCGGAAGGCCATCTCGAGCGAGACGATGCGCGCTTCCAGGCGATCGTCTTGCCCGCGCGCGGCCAGGTGTTCGCGGTTCATCTCTTGCAAGAGATCGAGCTGCCGCCGCTGCGTGTCGCGGGCCACGCCCGGACGCAGGTGCGGAATGATGGTGGCCGGATCGATCTTGCTGTTGTTGATGTGGGTGCCTTGATAGATGCCGGGCAGGAAGCTATTGCTCCAGAGCTGCGGACCAACCACCGGCTTGCCCGGGCACATCACGATGAAGCCGGGCAGGTTCTGGTTCTCGCTGCCGAGGCCGTAGCACAGCCACGACCCCAGGCTGGGCCGGATGGGCTGCGGGTTGCCCGAGTTCATCATCAAGAGGCCGGGCTCGTGGTTCGGATCGTCGCCGTACATCGAGTTGATGATGCAGAGGTCGTCGACCTGCTTGCCAAGGTGCGGATAGATTTCGGAGACTTCCAGGCCGCTCTGCCCTTGCTTGGAGAACTTGAAGGGAGAGGGCATCAGGCCCCCCTTCTGGCGGCGGCTGGTATCGATGTCGATGGCGGCGGGGCGCTGCCCTTTGTATTTCTCGAGGCCCGGCTTGGGATCGAAGGTGTCGACGTGCGACGGCCCGCCGTTCATGAACAGGAAGATGACGCGCTTGGCCCGCGGCGTGAAATGGGCGGGCCGGGGCGACAACGGATTCGCTCCCGCCGGCGCCGTCGCGGTGAAGCCCGCTTCGGCGAGCACGTTCGTCAGCCCGAGCAAGCCGAAGCCGCCGCCGATCCGTTTCAGCATGTCGCGACGCGTGCAAACCAGGTTCGCGGTCATCGTCATCTCCTTGGATCTATCTCGCGTCACCGACTGGCGACAGCCCAGGCGCTAATGCCGGCCACCCGCCAGTTTCACTCAGTCGACGTACATGAACTCGTTGGCGCTCAGGAGCACCTGGGCGTAGAGTTCCCAGCCCTCCTTGGTCTGGGTGAGAAACTGCACGCCGCGTTCGACTTCGCGCGGGCTCGGCTTGCGGCCATAGAGCAACCGGAACGCTTCACCGATACGCTGAGCGTCGGTCCGATCGGCTTCCCGGGTCAGGCGATCTGCCAGCGATCTGGCCTGCTTGCGCATGAAGTCGCTGTTGAAGACGAAGAGCTGCTGGAGGGCCACCGTCGTCTCGCTGCGCGTGCCCGAGGTAATGTTCGGATCGGGGAAGTCGAACAGCCTGAGGAGCGAATCGAGCTCGTGGCGGCTGATCTTGCCGTAGAGCGTACGGCGGCGATTGTCGGGCGAGGTGAGGCTGATGGATGGCCCGCCGAGCTCGCGATCGAGATTGCCCGCCACGTCGAGCATGGCATCGCGCCACGCCTCCACCTCGAGGCGGCGGCGATTCATCCGCCAGAGCAGCTTGTTATCAGGATCGAGCTCGGCATGCTTGCCCGTGCCCGGGCCGCTCGAACGCTGATACGCTTCCGAGAGCATGATCTCCTTGTGCATGGCCTTGATCGACCAGCCGTTCGCGATCAAGCGGCGGGCCAGATGATCGAGCAACTCGGGATGCGAGGGCTTCGAACCAAGGCTGCCGAAGTTGCTGGTGGTCGCCACCAGGCCGCGGCCAAAGTGATGATGCCACAAGCGATTCGCCATCACGCGGGCCGTCAACGGATTGTCCGGGCTGGCAATCGCCTCGGCCAGTTCGAGCCGGCCGCTCCCTTGCGTGAACGGCTTCGCGGCAGACAGAACGGACAAGAAGCGGCGGGGCACCTCGTCGCCCGGCGTGGCCGGATTGCCGCGGATCAGCACGTTCAAGTTGCGGACGTTGCCTTCCTTGAGGGCATGGGCCGTCGGGTACGCGCCCGGCACCGCCTTCTTGAGCTGCTCGATCTCTTTCTTCAGAGCGGCAAGCTTCTGCTTGCCCGCGTCGTCCAGCTTGCCCTCGACTTTCTTCGCGTCGACCTTGAGCCGCTTGGCCTCGTCGTCGAGGAACTTCTTGAGCTCGTCTTCCCTGGCCTTGACGGCCGCCTGGGCCCGGTCGTGTGCGGCGACCACTTCGGCCGACGCCAGCGGCGCTTCCACGTAGTCGGTGGAGGCGATCACGCCCGCCAGCGCGTAGTAATCCTTGGTGGAAATTGGATCGAACTTGTGATCGTGGCAGCGGGCACACGCCACGGTCAGCCCGAGGAAGGTGCGCGACAACGTGTCGATGCGGTCGTCGATCTGGTCGTACTTGAGGCGGTCGCCGTAGTAGACCGGGCCAACCGCGAAGAAGCCCAGTGCGGGCAGGTTCTCGGTCTGGTCCTTGCCCGCCAGCAAGTCGGCGGCAATCTGCTCCTTCACGAAGCGATCGTAGGGCAGGTCCGCGTTGAAGGCATTCACCACCCAGTCGCGATAGCGATAGCCGTTGGGATAGAGCCGGGGCTTGAAGGAATGGGCCTGATCCTCGCCATAGCGTGCCAGATCCAGCCAGTGCCGCGCCCAGCGCTCGCCGTAGTGCGGCGAGGCCAGCAAGCGTTCGATCACCTTGGCGAACGCTTCGGGCGTTTCGTCTTTTTCAAACGCTTCGATCTCGGCAGGCGTGGGCGGCAGGCCGATCAGGTCGAAGGTGGCGCGGCGGATCAGCGTGCGCTTATCGGCCCGGTCGAGTGCGGGCAGTTTGTTCGCGTCGAGTGTCTGCTGCACGAAGCGGTCGATGGAGTCGCCCTGCTGTCGCTTCAAGTTGAGGGGCTGGAACGACCAGAACTTGCGGCCTGCCTCGAAATCGATGCTGCCGCTGACGTCGACCGCGACCTTTTGCTTATCTTCGGGGACCGGAGCGCCGACCTTGATCCAGGCGACGAAGTCGTTGACGACGTTGTCGGGCAGCTTGCCCTCAGGGGGCATTTCCAGGTCTTCATATCGCAAGGCCTTGATGAGCAGGCTCTCGGCCGACTTGCCGGGCAGGATCATCGCGCCCGTGTCGCCCCCTTTGAGGATGCCGGCGCGGGTGTCCAGCCGCAGGTTGGCCTTCAAGCGCTTCGAGGTGGACGAATGGCACTTGTAGCAGTGATCGACCAGCACGGGCCGGATCTTCTTCTCGAAGAAATCGGCGGAGGCTGGATCGTCGGCCCGCACAGGACCAGTCCACAGGAACACACAGGCAGGGATCGCCAAGAGACCCAGCAGGTGGGTGGTCTTCATCATCGGCGAGGCACTCCGTGAGGCAGGGTGGGTAGGAGGGCTCGTTCACCGCAGGTAGATGAGTATACCCAGAGAACGAGGTGCCCGTCACGCGCTTTTTTGGACAGACATCCCTGTGCGAGTTCGGACCGTGAGATGGCCCGGCACACCTTCGTTTGCGCAATGAAGCCTGTTGTGCGTTCGCTGTTGGTCATTGGCGCTCCAAGACTTACGGAAATCGTCGCGGCTCGCGAGGCAAAAAGTGCGCAAACGATTTTCGAACGGCGGTGAAGACGCCGATGCGCGCACCCGGGCCGTTTCCATGTATCCTGCGCCGCAGAGGGGGAAAGTTCGTGTCAGGTATGTCTGTCGGTAAGCGTCAATTCAGCCGCTGCTCGCTCTTGCCGTCGAAGAGATGGAGCCGGTCGCGCGGGAAGTTGATCTCCACCTGGTCGTCAACGCGCAGCGCGCGTTCGGCGGGCTGAACCAGAGTGGCGCGGGCGGTTTCACTGCCGCCCAGCAAGTTGAGATGAATCACGATGTCGCTGCCCAGGGGCTGCACCACGTCGACGCGGGCACGAGCATCCCCCTGGTCTCCCTCGGCCAGGCGAATGTCTTGCGGGCGGATGCCCAGCAGCACCTCCGCGCCCGCGGGCAGCTGGTTTGCGAACTGGAGGGAAAACTCGCCGGTCTCGAGCTTGCTGCTCGCTTCCTGGCGATGCTTGCAGCGGAAGAAGTTCATCGCCGGCGAGCCAATGAAACCGGCCACGAAGGCGTTCACGGGCCGGCGATAGATCTCCATCGGCGGCGCCAGCTGTTGCAAGCGGCCTTCGTTGAGCACGGCCACGCGATCGCCGAGCGTCATTGCCTCTTCCTGATCGTGCGTCACGTAGAGCATGGTGGCCTTCAGGCTGCGATGCATGCGGGCCAGTTCCGCGCGCGTTTGCACGCGCAGACGGGCATCGAGGTTCGACAGGGGCTCGTCGAGCAGGAAGGCGGCCGGCTCGCGCACCATGGCACGGCCAAGGGCCACGCGCTGCCGCTGCCCGCCAGAAAGCTGGCTCGGCTTGCGCTCGAGGAGGACCTCGAGGCCCAGCACCTCGGCGACCTTCTTGACCCGGGTGTCGATCACGTCCGTGCCGACCTGCCGCATGCGCAGGCCGAACTCGAGGTTCTGCCGCACCGACTTGTGGGGATAGAGGGCATAGTTCTGGAAGACCATCGCCAGATCGCGTTCTTGCGGGGGCAAGTAAGTCACCTCGCGCGGGCCAATCTGGATCCGCCCGCTGGTTGGCGTCT
The DNA here is from genome assembly GCA_050248575.1 of Gemmataceae bacterium. Taxonomy (GTDB): domain Bacteria; phylum Planctomycetota; class Planctomycetia; order Gemmatales; family Gemmataceae; genus JBFWSD01. Next base: position 661 of record JBFWSD010000132.1, on the reverse strand, counting down.
CCAGCCCGGCCACCAGCCGCAGCGTGGTGCTCTTGCCACACCCCGACGGCCCGACCAGCACCAGAAACTCGCCGTCGCCCACTTCCAGACTGAGCTCGTGAAGCGCGACCTGGCTGTTGGGAAAAACCTTCTTCACGCTATCGAGCTGGATGGCCGCCATGGTTACTCCTTCACCGCGCCTGCGGTCAGTCCGGTCACGATGCGTCGCTGGAAGAGCAAGACCAGCAGGGCCACCGGCGCCGTGGCCACGGTGGCGGCCGCCAGGATCTGCCCCCACGGCACCTGGTACTGCCCGCGAAAGAGGGCGATCGCCACGGGCACCGTCTGCCTTTCCGGCCCCAGCGTGAACGACAGGGCGAAGATGAACTCGTTCCAGCAATAAACGAAGGTGATGATCGCCGTGGTGGCCAGCCCGGGCCACGACAGGGGCAGGATGATCTCCCAGAACGTGCGCAAGCGGCTGGCGCCATCCATCAACGCCGCCTCTTCCAGCTCGCGCGGCAACTGCCGGAAGAAGCCGACCAGCAGCCACACCGTGAGCGGCATGGCAAAGGTGAGATAGGGCAAGATCAGCCCGGGATAGGTGTTGATCAGCCTCAGCTCGCGCAGCAGGAGATAGAGGGGCGACACGATCGAGATCTGCGGGAACATGGTAACGGCG
>JBFWSD010000131.1:0-10047 GCA_050248575.1 Gemmataceae bacterium | reverse complement strand
TACCTCGGCGTCATCTCCGTCCACATGCTGCTGGCCGCCGAAACGCCCAGCGTGTTGCAAAAAGGCTTCGAGCGCATCCTGGGCCGCTGCTCCGGCGTGCTGACCGGGCTGATCTTGATCGTGTTCTTCCGCGAACGCGTCATCCTGTGCCTGTTGCTGCTGACCATGTGCAAGCTGGCGTTCTTCTACGTGTACGAATCGGGCCGCCTCTCCTACAGCGGCATGCAAGCGGGCGTCTTCATGGTGGTGATCGCCGGCATCGGTCTCAAGGATCCCGCCGGCGCGCCGCGCGCGGCCGTGGACATCATCGCGCAGATCCTGCTGGGCGTGGCCGCCGCCTTTGCCGTTTCCTGGCTGGGCAAGATCGAAGACCGGATCCATATCGATCCCTCGCCGCCGCCGCTGTACCCGCTCCGCCTCGACTGGCTCAATCACAGTGCCCGCATCACCTCGGGCATGCTGGCGACTTTCTTCGTCACGCTGTACTTCGACTTGCCGATCATTCCCGCCATGGTCTCGGCCGGCATCATCGGCGTGGCGCCGGGCCAGCGGGCTCGCCTCGTGAAAGGGGCGGAGCGGACCGTCGGCGCCCTGGTGGGCACCGCCTATGCGCTGCCCGCCCTGGTGCTGATCTACTACGTGCAGCACTTTGCCGTGCTGCTGGCGCTGGTTTGCTTTGGCATGTTCCTGGCTGCTTACCTGACGCGCACGGTCACCGCCCATTCCTACGTCTTCCTGCAAATGGGGCTGGTCATTCCCATGGTGCTGATCGGCTCGGGCAACGTGGTTGGCTCGGTGGACACGGCCGTCGAGAGGCTGCTCGGCATCTGGTCCGCCATGATCACCACGCTGGCCGTGGAGTCGCTGTGGCCCGGGGAAATCGATGTGCCGACGTGAAGTGAAGGTCAGCCCGTCTCGTCCGCGGCGGGCGGCAGGGCGTGGTTGCTCTGATACTCGCTCAGCTTCTTGTGCAGCGTGTTGCGATTGATGCCCAGGCGGGCCGCCGCCTTCACGCGCACGCGATCGATGGCCAGCACCTGTTCGATCAGTTCCCGTTCCACGCCGCCCACCAGGCGGTTGTAGAGGTCGCCGTCCTCGGCGGGCGCCTGTTCGATGCCGGCGCGGACCAGGTCCTCGATCTGGGCCTGCAGGTCGCCGGGCCGCGCCCGCGTGGTGCGAGGCCGCTCGCGCGTCTTCGGCAACACCAGCTCCGAGGCCATCGATTCGTCGCCCGCCAGCACCACGATGCGTTCCACGTAGTTCTCGAGTTCGCGGACGTTGCCGGGCCAGTCGTACTCCATGAGCGATTGCAGGGCAGAGTTCGAAAGCGGCCCGACTTCGCGGCGGTTCTCTTCGCAGTAGCGTTCCAGGAAGAAGCTGACCAGCGCCGGGATGTCGTCGCGGCGGTCGCGCAAGGGGGGCAGGTAGATCGGCACCACGTTGAGGCGATAGTAGAGGTCGTCGCGGAAGCGGCCCGCGTCGATCTCGTCTTCGAGCCGTTCGTTGGTGGCGGCGATGACGCGCGTGTCGACGCGGATGGTGCGGCTCTCGCCGACGCGTTCGAACTCGCGTTCTTGCAAGACGCGGAGCAGCTTGACCTGGAGCTTGTGGCTCATGCTGCTGATTTCATCGAGGAAGATGGTGCCGCCGTGGGCCGCCTCGAAGCGGCCCGTCTTGTTGTCGATGGCGCCGGTGAAGGCCCCCTTGACGTGGCCGAACAGTTCGCTTTCGAGCAGGCTTTCGCTGAGGGCGCCGCAGTTGACGCGGACATACGGGCCATCCGCGCGCGGGCTGAGCCGGTGAATGGAACGCGCGATCAGCTCCTTGCCGGTGCCGGTCTCGCCGACGATGAGAACGCTGGCCCGCGACGGGGCCACCAGCCGGGTCAGGCGGGCCACCGCACGCATCGCCGTACTGTCGCCGACGATGCCCGGTAAGGGGGAATCGAGAGGTTCGGACTTCATGGTGTCAGAATAACAAGGATGCCGGCACTGAGGGTAGATGTATGGTTTGGCGAACCGGGCGGCGATGATAATTAACAATTCTAATACTGCTCTCATCCCTGGAGAGTCGCCCCGCCCCGCGCTGTGCTGGTGGCACCCGATCGAAAAAAATGCTGCAAGAATCGATTTTGGGCTAGCGGTCAACATGTCGCTTGCACACTTGCTTTGCACACCGACGACCATTGTGCATTCGCTCCTTGTCTCTTCAACAAAAGGACTTACGTGAAATTTGCCGAAATGGCAGTGTGCAAGGGGTTAGCCCGTGCCACACTTTCATCGCAGCTGACGTGGTAGTCACGCCACGCGACATGTGCCGCACGCTCGGCAGGGCACATCGGCGCACTTTCCCTTGATACTGCGCCGGGCAAGCGAAAAGCGCGTGTCACTCTTGTCTGTCTGGTGATGAACCACCGCGGTCAGGGCAGCTGGCAACCACACCGATTACACAACGTCACCGGGCGGGTGTGCATGCTGGCCGCTACCGAAATGCCAAAGAGGGCCAGCGTCGCCACGGCGTAGAACCAGTGTTCGTCGAGCATGCTGGCACAGATCAGTCCGGCGAGGGCGGCGACGATCATGACGATCAGCCCGGGCCGCGAACGCTGTTCAATGACGTGGCAAGTAAAGCCGCCGCAGCGCGGGCAGCCCTTCTTCTTTTCTGCGGAAGGAAAGGGGGCCGACGTGCCCGGGTCGGTCGAACGCAGCTCGAACGCCGAGCCGGGATCGGATTGGGAGCCCGCTTCCTCGGCAGGGGGAAAGGGGACCTGAGCGGGAGCAGGCGAGGACGATGAAGCAGCGAGGGGGGTGTTCTTGAGGAATTCCAGTTCCGCCATGGGCAGCGACGACAGCGAGCCTTCGGCCGTTTGCGCCAGGACAACGGGCGTGGCCTGGGGGGGCGCTGGCTCGGCCTCGGGCAAATCGTCGTCGTCGTCGAAAATGATCTCCGCGGGCGGCGGCAGCCCTTCGGGAGGCAACTGGTCGATGGGCACGATCGCCAAATTGCCCGCCAGCGCCGGCGGCCTGTCTGGATCGGGCGTCAACTCGAAGGGCGAGAAATCGGGCCCGTGCTCCCGGACCAGGCGGGCGGCGTCCGGCGCGGTCGGATAGCGGGTCGGGTCCAGCGGCGCCGTCACTGGCTCACCGCATTCGCGGCAGGGCAACGTCAGTCCCTGGTAACGGGGTGAGGTCCGGAAATGCTTGCCGCAATGCTTGCACGAGAAGTGCAAGTAAGGGGGCGGCACCCACACTGGCTTCTTGCACTTCTTGCAGTTTTTCGAGCGGCCCGCGTTGCGCTCGGGAGTCTTGTAACGTTTGCCGCACCATTTGCAGGAGAAGCGAATCATCGAGACCAAGGTCCCCTTGAATGCCCGCGCGTGAACAGACGGGATCATGTTATTCTCCCTTGCGAACCTTTCAGGTGCAACGGCTCAGTTGGAAGAAGGGCAATTACCTATCTTCTCCAGTGTGCTGTCCAAGACAGGCGGGACAACTTCACGAATCCGCTCGGCGGGCAGCATTTTTCCCACGCCACAGAGCGTCCAACCTGCGCAAGCCGTCTTGTCGCAAAGGCTTTTACACACGGACCTTCCCAGGGGGCAAAAATGTGACAACGTGGTTGCCCCGAGGCCCCCTGGCCCTCATATTTGCTTGGGGGAATACCGTTCATCCTCGGTGCTTTACGAGACGGAACTCATCTCTCGAAACCCGAGTGTGCCTGTGAAATCCAAGAGCCTGTCTTCTCATCTGCAAGTCAAGCGCTACGGCGACTTCGAACTGACCGATGCCATCCGGCCCGCGCCGGAAGCCAAGCTGGTCCCGAAGCAGGGCTACCGTCTTGGCAGTTACCGCGATGCGGAAATCGGCTTCCAGGTCCCGGTGCTGGCGGCCGCCGTCTCGCGCGACCGGCTGTTCAACGTCTTCCTCGAGATGATCGACCCGCTTGGCCCGGTCGTCGACGTGGTGCTGGAATCGAGCCACGAATCCACCACGGGCGGCCATCGCGATTACATCCGCACCGGCATCGACCTGCCCGTGCTCGAGAGCAACCTGTGGGAATTCGAAGAGCTGTTGCTCAACGATGGCTGCACCGGCATCGCCGTGATTTCCACGGCCCGGCCGCAAGAGATCCAGTTCGACGAGCACAAGCTGCTGGTGGCTTATGCCCGCGAACCGCACGAGCTCGTTGCGATCCTGGAAGACAACGGGATCGCCCGCGACGACAAGCTCAAGCTGATCTCGGAAGCGGAGCACCTGCACACCACCGAGCCGCGCTACGAGTCTGCCTTCCACGAACTCTGCAACCGCCTGGGCGCCAGCCGGCCCACCGGGCGCAGTCCCTGGGCGTTCAGCCCGTGACGAGGTCGCGTGAGCCCTGCAAGGGCGCCACAATTCAGTTCGTTTGATGTTGTTGCGCCCTTACAGAGCGGCCGTTTGTGGTATCAGAACTGGAAGTAGATGAAGGGGGCCTTCTCGCCGCCGGGCGACAGCACGAAGGCGAGCAGCAAGAGGGCAAAGCTGACGCCCCAGCCGACTCCCTGCACGACCGGCCTGAGCCCGGGCCGCTCGCGCAGCTCGGCGCTCTTGGCCCAGTCGACCAGCCGGTGCAAGAGCGGCACCGCACAGGCGTAGCCCGCCAGCAAGAGCCAGAGCGATAGCTCGGCCGCGCCTCCCACCAGGATCTTGCCGCTCTCGAAGATCACCCACTTCTGCACGCAGGCCAGGCTTTCGGCCAGCACGGTCAGGCGGAAGAAGCACCAGGCCAGGCAGACGCACGCAAACGTGAGCACGAGCGAGAAGCCATTCCAGGCGACGCGGATGGGGCCGGTCTGCGCGTTGAGCCAGCGGGCCGCGGGCGTCTTCACCCACAGTCGATTCAGAATCAGAAAGCTGCCATGCAACCCGCCCCAGAGCAGGAACGACCAGCTGGCGCCGTGCCACAGCCCGCCCAGCAGCATGGTGGCCATCAGGTTGACGTGCGTTCGCCATGCGCCGTGGCGATTGCCGCCCAGCGGAATGTACAGGTAATCCTTCAGGAAGCGCGACAGCGTCATGTGCCAGCGATGCCAGAACTCCTGGATCGACGTGGCCAGGTAGGGCAGGTTGAAGTTTTCGGGCCATTCGAAACCGAACAGCAGCCCGAGCCCGCGGGCAATATCCGTGTAGGCCGAGAAATCGAGATAGATCTGCAACGCATAAAGCACCACGTAGGGCAACGACCACACGCCCGCCGTGGTCGGATCGGCCACGTGCGCGAAGAAAGGATCGATGGCGGCCGAGATGCGATCGGCCAGCACTGCTTTCTTGAAGTAGCCGCGGCCCAGCAGGAAGAAGGCATCGAAAGGAGACTTGCGGCGGCCCCGGTAGCCCGCGGGCTGAAGCTGATCGAGGAACTCGTGGGGCCGCAAGATCGGCCCGGCGACCAGCTGCGGGAAGAACGCCGAATAGAGCACGTAACGCCAGAACTCGGGCTCGGCCGTGGTCGTGCGGCGATAGACATCCACCATGTAGGCGATGCCGGTGAAAGCATAGAACGAGATGCCGAACGGGATGACCCAGCCGTCGATATCGAAGGGGGGCGGCCCGTCGCCAAAGACGGTGCGGATCACCAGCGGCGTGTACTTCCAGTAGGCGAGCACCACCAGGTTGAAGGCAACGCCGCTGGTGAGGGCCAGGCGCGGCCAGCGATTTTTTGCGATGCTCAGCCCGGCCCACCAGTTGACCACGCAGTAGGCCAGCAAGAGCAAGAGCAGCAGGGGATGGCGGTAGCCGTAGAAGACCAGGCTGCCGATCAACAGGATCGCGAGCTGGGCGCGATACTGCCCGGCCAGGAGCCGCCACAGCATCCAGACAATCAGCACCAGCACGAAGAACGGCAGTTCGGTGAAGGTCATGTGGGCTTCCTGGTCGAAGTGGGCTGGGCCGCCGCGCTTGCCTTCAAGCGTTGCAGATGGGCTTGCAGCTCGTGCAGGAGGAGCAGGTTGCCCTCCTTGTTGAAGTGCAGGTCGGGGATGAAGAGCTGGCCCTTGCGCGGGTGGTTGCAGAAGGCGTCGCGCGGATCGAAGACGTCGAGGCCAACCGCGCGGAAACGCGGGGCCAGCGTGTCCTGGAACGTGCAGGGCACGCCCCGGCACATGCAATCGTGCGACGGGATCAGCAGCACCGTGACCGGCACGTCGTGCTCCCGGGCCACGCGGGCAATCCCGGCAAACAGCGTGACCACGTCGTCGACCAGGTCGGGATCGAGCTTTCGCACCAGGCTGCGGCGGTGGAAGAAGGGCCGCCCCTTCTGCAAGCCGGTGCGGCACCACGCGGTCAGCGCCAGGCGGCTGTTTTCGATCGCCCAGTCGAGCGGGCCGCCCGGCAAGCGCGGCGCGTAGGTCAAGGCGCCGCGCTCCGTCACATGAATCGTCGACAAGGGCTGCGACCCCATCACGATCAGATCGACCGGCATCAGCTCGACGAAGATGCGCTCGGGTTTCAGCCCGTTTTCCAGCAGCACCTTGAGCTGGGCACAGCGCACGGGCAAGGGCTCGTTGCGGCCCAGGTTGAAGACGGGCTGATCGGGCAGCTCCCTGCGAATGGTGTCGCAGAGCATGTCGGGCGCGTGCACGAACGAGTTGCCGAAGAAGGCCCAGCCCGGCCCGCGCCGCGACCAGTCCTCGAGCGGCAGATAGGACTGCAACCGCTGGAGGTTGTCGTCGCGCAGAGCGGCCCAGGAAGGATAGCCGACCGCGAAATCCTCATCGGCTGCGAAGACCCCCGCATCGGGGGACTCATCGCCGAGGAACTCGCGCAGGTCGACGGGTGGAAAGAGCCGCAGATAGAGCTCGGCGGGCGCGAGCAGCAGCCCGCAGGCCAGGATGAAGCCGAGCCCGCGCAAAGTGCGGCGTCGCCATGTGGTTCGCCCAGCGTCCATGCCTGGCGTATCTCCTGAAAGAAGCGCGCCGCAGCCCGCGGCGTCGCGGCGAGATTCTAATGAGAGGGTCGTGCTGCCCGCAACCGGAATCGCCCGGGGAAGGTGCGAGGGTAAACGGGAGAGAACTGAGAAGGTGGCGAGGCGGGGGCAGTGGTGTGTCACGCGGCTGCTTAGCGGCCCTGCTTGCTGCGCCGGGGCCTTTGCTTCGCCGAAATCGACTTGATCACCGTGTAGCCACGGCCCACGGGCAGCGGCGTCTTCGCCAACTTGATGGCTTGAGTAATCAGGGCACGAATCGGTGGGTCTTCCATGTCGTCGTCGCTCTCCAGGATCAGGTAGCGGCCCTGATTTCCGCTGCCCTTCAAGAGCTTCTGCGGATCCGACAGGGCGGCACCATTGAGAAAGTAGAGGTGAACCCAGTTCGGATAGACGGCAAGGGAAAGGATAGCCTCGGAGGCGCGTTCGTTGGGACCATAGCCAATGGCCAGTGCGTTGTAGTTGTCGTACACGAGCTCGACGGCCCCGGGCAATCGCCTGCGGAGCCGCGCGCGGGCGCGTCTGACCAGTCGCCGGATTGGCCCATCAAACTTGGCGATGAAACCAGCCAGCTGCTTCGCAGGGGACGCTTGCTGGACCACCGGATTCTCCGTTGTTTGGCGCGCGAGCGCGATGTCATGGCCCGCCTTGAATCACTGACAGCACGGTAATCTCACGCCCATCAAGCTCAGTGCCCGAGATGGCGGACATCCGCCTTCGCGAGATTCTTGGGCGGCTTCCACGCTGGCATCTTGGGCATCTTGGCCTCGCCCTGGAGTAGTTAGCCTGGAATGTCGGCGTCGTAGAGCCCCTTGGCCAGGCTGCCACTCCGGTCGTCTTCGACCACCGGCTAATGTCTGCGACCCCTGGCGGGGTCGGCCATTGTTCCTTCCTCGACTCCGCCAGGGTTCGCAGGAGCGCAGCGCCGACCACCGGAGAGAAGAGTCCTAGCGATGCTGTTGCGCCCTTAATACGCGAAGTGCAGTCTGCGCTAACTCTCGAATAAGAGCTTCCAGGTCGCTTCGAGAAGAACGCGGCAATCTTCCTCTGCTTCGACCCAGATCACGCAGGTGGCCGTTTCGCAATCCGTGGTATATAGCCTCGTCGCCAGGGCCGGATTGAACTTCCGGATCGTCTTTTGAATGTACTGGCCCCAGCTATACCCGTCCGGCTCAATTCCCATCGCCTCGAGCCTGGCGTTGGCAGCATCAAACTCATTATCGTACGGATTGAATTCGATTTGCCACGCGACGGTAATCTCACGCCCATCAAGCTCAGTGCCCGACATGGCAGACAGCATGATGGGCGACCAGCGCTCGTCTTCCCAAATACCATCGCCCTCGTCGAATGCCTTCGCGAGATTCTTGGGCGGTTTCCACGCTGGCATTTTGGGCATTTTGGTCTCGCCCTGGAGGACGCTTGCATAAGAACAACGGCCTTGGGCTGGTCGCCGACTTCCCGCAGATGGCGGAGAGATTCGGTGAGGGGCTATTTCTTCCGGTACTTGTCGGGATCGGGTGCCCCCACCGTCTCGTCGAGCACCAGGGCGTCTTCAAGGATCATCACCGGCACCGCGCCGTCAAACCGGTAGGCGATCTTGTTGTCCGCCCGGATCAGCATCGCTTCCAGTGATGTAGCTACGTTCTTTCCAGTCCAGGTCTTCAGCTTCCGATTCTTGATCCGTTCGTTCACCGAATCCAGTTCTTTCCGGGTAGCCAACCGAAGAACGGCGAGGTTTTCCGGGCAACGGAGGATATCTAGGAGCTGTTCGTTGAAACCGCTCGGGATGACTGGGGCAGCATCCTGCTCGGACTTCCCAGTCGCATCCTTTGCAGGCTCGCAACCGGATGCGAATAAAAAGAAGCCCAGAACGCAGAGGCAGCGAATCATGACGCCAGGCACTCCTTGATGTGCTTGATGCCGTGGGCGATGTCCTTGACGCGCTGGGGCTGGTCCCCCACTTCGCGCTCGATCAGGAGCGGGCCCTGGTAGCCCACCTTCTTCAGGGTGGCGAGGAACTTCTTGATGTTCACCGTGCCTTGTCCGAGGGGGACCTCGTCGCCCCAGGTGCCGGGCACCTTGGTGGGGACCGCATCCTTCACGTGGACGCTGCGAATGTCCGGGCCAAGAATCTCCACGGCCCGGAGCGGGTCGCCCATCTCGTAGAGGAGGACGTTGGCCGGGTCGAAGTTCACCTTCACGTTGGGGCACTTGAGCTCGTCGAGCGTCTTGCGCAGCAGGTCGGCGGTTTCCTGGCCCGTCTCGAAGGCGATGGTGATGCCCTTCTCCTTGGCGAGGCCGGCCGCCTGCGCCAGCGTGTCGAGAAACGGCTTGCGATCGGCGTCGCCCGGTTCGGGGATGAAGCCGGCGTGGAACATGATGTCTGCGAGGCCGAGGTCGCTGGTGCGTTGCAGCCCCCACTTGAGGCGTTCCATGCGTTCGGCGCGGGTCTTGGGGTTGCCGAAGCCGCCCGAGTGCTTGATGGTTTCCGGCGTGGTGTAGTCTTCGCCCGGGAAGCCAAGCATGGCCCCGACCATGCGGAAGCCCGCCTTCCTGGCCGCCTCGGGCATGGCGTCTCCTTCATCCCAGGAGGCGTGATGCGGGTCGCCGCAAGCGATCTGGACCACGTCGATGCCCAGCTCGCCCATCAGCTTCTTCAGCTCGGGCACGTTCTTCACTTGCAGGGACCAGCTACAAACGCCGATGGCCAGCGGTTCGACTTTCATGATCAGCCTCCGTTCGGTGCGATAATCTCGATGCGCCAGACATGATACTCCGCGGGCACCGCGAGGGAACCAGAAAATGAGCCTGGCCCGCGCGGCCAGCGTTTCCCAAGCGGCCCGCGGATGATCATGGCAGAGAGCAACCCCTCGCTGGCGCGTCGGACTAACACAATCCGGCGTGCGTCCTTCATGCGGATATAACATCCGCATGAATGTACTGGTCACGGGGGGCGGCGGATTCCTGGGCGGGGCCATTGTGCGGCGGCTGGCGGCCCGCGGCGAACGCGTGCGCTCCTTCCAGCGCGGCCACTATCCCGAGCTCGACATGCTCGGGGTAGAAATACAGCAAGGGGACCTGGCCGATGCGGAC
>JBFWSD010000130.1:0-10065 GCA_050248575.1 Gemmataceae bacterium | reverse complement strand
GTATCTCAGCTACCCTGATCAATGGGACCTGATGACAGACGGTACGGCTGCCGTGGGCTACATTCCCGCCGATGGCGGTACGCCGTTTGGCGGTGGAGCGTACGTGGGTGCTCTCACGGACGATGAGGCTGCCGCGCTGCACCGGGTGGGCATTGACTCTGGACACACCTTTCAAGCCGCAGCGACCGGGGCGGCCCTCTTGACTGCTGGAGGGCACCCCACGCTGAATCCCTACGCCGCCGCAGTCACGGCCCCAACGGCGTTCAGGGACGGGACTGGCGCGAGCAGCGGAGTGGCAGTGTTCATCATCGATGCAACCTCGAATCTGGGGGCCATTCCCCGGGAATTTCAGACCATTCTGGCCCGCGATAACACGGCACGTTTCGTCGTCTTCGGCGTCGGGCAACGTTGCACCATGGTGGGCCGCGTCATTCAGAATGCGCCCACGTCTGTCCCGCAGAACAAGGAATTCACTCCTTCCACGCTTTACTCGCGGACTGGTGTCGTGTTCCAGGTAGCCGGAGTGGGCATCTCGGGCACCACCGAACGAGCCCGGTTCATCGGCGCGGTGGCTCTGGAAGACGACGAGATCGAGAGTACTGAAAAAGACCTGGTGGGCTACTATGACGTGGCCGCCAGCGGCGAATAGTTGGCATGAAAGTCCTCGGGCGTGGTCCAGCGCCACGCCCGGGGCTGCTTTCGTGGGGAGACGCGAGCTTGTGCTACTCTCGCCGTGCCTGGACCCTGGTTGAACTGATGGTCGTCCTGGTGATCCTTGGGACACTGGCGGCGCTGGTGATGCCGCTCTTGTCGGGATCCATCGAGGAGACCAAGTACCGAACGACGCTCATCAACATGCATCGCGTTCGCGACGCGATCATGGGGACGAGCGAGCAGCCTGGCTACCTGGCAGACGTGGGAGCCCTGCCCCTCACGCTGGATGGACTGCATAACCAGCCCGTCGGCGTCTTGGCATGGGACCGCAATACGCGCCGGGGCTGGAATGGCCCCTACCTCACTGGCACAACAATACGCTACCTGGCCGACGAATTTCCTTACGGAGTCGCGGGTGACCTGGCCGTGGCCGACGGCTGGGGCTGGCCAATCATCCTTCAATACCCTGGCCTCGATCCCACCAATCCGGTGGTCAAGAAGCACGCCCGGCTGGTATCGCTTGGCCCTAACGGGCAACTCGAAACTCCGCTCGACTTGCTGCCGTCACCGGCGGCCCTCGGGGATGATACGATCCTCTTTCTCTATCAGGTCAACTGGCCATGAGACGCGGCGGGCTCACATTGATGGAACTGCTGGTCGTGCTGCTGGTACTGGCAGTGATGACGACCATCGCCATCCGTGCCACCGAGAACGTGGTGCAGCAGGCGCGCTACGATGCGGCCCAGCGCGGCTTGCTAGAGCTGCGCCAGGCCATCATCGGTCCAGACAACGAGCGTGATCTCGACGGCACGCTGCTGATCACCGGTTTCGTGGCAGATGTGGGCAGGCTGCCCAAGGCCTCGGGCAACAGCCCGACCACGCAACTCGCGGAGCTCTGGTCCAATCCCTTTGGGTTGGCCGCCTTTGGCATCAAGCCCGCCTCCACCGACTCTGGCGACCACTATCGCCGCCATGAGGTTTTCGTGCCCTGCGGCTGGCGCGGATCCTATTTGCGGCTGCCAATCGGGATGGCCGAGTTGCGCGACGGCTGGGGCAATCCGTACGTCTTGCTTCAAGCGGATAACTCGCCGGCCAGCGCGGATGCTCCCATCACCTGGATTCGCTCGCTAGGCGCCGACAATACCGCCGGTGGCACGGACTACAACACGGACGTCGAGATCGCCAGCACGCCACCGCTGACGATCAACGCAGCGATCACCGTGACGGTCCGACTTGCCCCGGATGACATGGGCGTTCCGATGGAACTGGACGACGAAGCCAAGATTGTTGTCAAGTGTTTTGGACCTGATCCCGCTACCGGTGGCGTCGACGGGCAGATCGATGGCGGCAAAGATAGCTGCAAGATTGTTGACATCCCGTCCGGTTCTACTTCGGTGACCGTGACCGTGAATACCACCATTGGCCCGCGCACGATCCGGGCCTACCAGGTCAAGAACCCGATGGGTGAAGCGAATGATGACGTCACCGCGCTAAGCGATCCAGTGCGCCTGATGGTCAGACCGGGCGGGCAAGCGAAAGATGTGATCATTCGTCCGAAATGACACTTTGAAACGAGCGAGCATGCGCCGAGCTGCCACGACTGTTGTGCTGATTACCCGGCAGAACATTGTGCGCGCCGACCTGAGTTCAGGGGCAAAGCCGCAGTTGCTTGGCTTGTGGGAACAAGCGCGGCCGGATGTCCCGGATCTGGCGACGCTGGTGGAAGCGGCCCTGGTGCTCGAGGAAACCGTGGGCCGCAAGGTCTGGGTCCTCTGCACGGACCTGTGGATGCAGAACCTGGCCATGCCGGCGGTCAAGGTAGCCCGGCTGCGCGATCAAGAGCTGGCCACGGCCTTGAATTTCGAGGTTGAAGCGGAAGCCCTGTCGGGGCTGAGCGCCTTCGAAGCAGTCGTGGCCGCGCAGCGGCTGCCCGACTCGGCGGCGACCGAACGCAACTACTGGGTCTTGCAGATGCGGCGCGAGGATCGCGACCAGGTCGACGAGATCGTGCAGCGCGCCGGTTCGAAGCTGGCAGGCATCTGCCATCCGGGCGCCTTGCCTGTGCCGCTGGCCGCCGATAACGCGACTGCCCACAACTGGCAGCGCGTGGAACTCTGGCCCGACACGGTGGTCTTGCTGAATGCCGAGCCGCTCGAGCCCTTGCGAGTTCGGATCATCAACTCCGATCCTGCCCTGGGACGCTGGGTGCAAGGCCATGAGAGCTGGCAGCGTGAATTCGGCCCGGCGCGGCGCCAGGAGTGGTTGCTGGCAGTGGAAGGGGAGCTTCCCGCCGCCGCGGTAGGACACAACCTGATGCAGCTGAACGATGGGGCATCCTTGCAAAAGTGGCTGCTGCGCTGGGGAGAGCTGCTGGCGCACAAAGAGCCCGGGCTGCCCATCGTGCGTCCCGTGAAGCGGCCCCTCTCGACGGCAACCCGCTCGCTGGTAGCCGTGGCGCTGGCCCTGTGCATGGGCGCGGTCTGCTTCGCGCACCACCGTAGCTATGACGCCGAGATCGAACAGATGCGGCAGGATCTGAAGAGCGCCAAGAAGCTGACCAAGACCGTCGCAGACCTGGACAAGAGCAAAGCCAAGCTCGAAAAGGATCGCGCAGCACTGGACGCCCAGACCAAGCAAGCACAGCAAACCGTCCTGGACATCACGATGCAGCGGGCCCGCTTCGGGCTGCTGCTGCAAGCCCTGGCGCAGCATCGCTCCGAGCATCTGCTCATTCAAAAGATTGATCGTAACGGCTCGGCGCCCAGGATCAGCGGAATCTGTCTGGAACCAGCCATGGCCGATCAGTTTGCCCGCAGCCTCACCCAGCCGATGCGCGAACTGGGCTGGGAGGTTCATTCGCCCAGGAAAGAGGCCAAGAAGCTCCTTACGGGAGGCGGCCCGTGGTCGTTCGAAATTCAGTTTCGCGAACTATCGCTGACGCCCAGCAAGGCCAGGACAAGGTCGAAATCGCCTTCGACAAGGTGACCCGATGAATCGCGACGCGTGGGTGAAAACGTTGTTTCCTGCCATTGTCGTCCTGCTGGGCTACGGCCTGTATTTTGTCAACTACTCCCGGCCCGCTCGCGAAGCCGTCGAAAAGGACCTGCGTGCCGCCACCGACAAGGCTCCGCCCGCCAACCAGCTTAACGTGTTCAACAAAGAACTGCGGGAACTCAATCGACAGATCAAGGAGATCCAGGCCAACCTGGATGAAGCCAGGAACGCCTGGCAAGCCCTGCTGGGCCGGTGCGCCGACCCTACCTCCCGCAACCAACGCCTCGAGCGGATCACGCACTTGCTCGATCGCCACCAGCTCCAGTTCATGGACGACAGCGACGTGGACGTCAACAAGGAGAAACAAGCTCTCGATCACCTGGAGAAGATGGTCAGCAAGATGGAAGAGATCGCACCCGGGCCGAAACCAAGAATGCGGCAGATTCGTTTTCAGGGCCGCTACGACAAGGTGCAAAACTTGATCGAAGAGCTGGGCCGTGGGCCTGTGCTGGCCCTGCCGGTCGGTATCTCCATGAAGGAAGCCACACTGAACACGGACTGGCGTGAATGGACCTTGATTGTCTGGATGTGAGCCGATGTCAGCGCAGTTATCCAGTTTGACTTCGGAGACGAACGGGCAGCCCGCCGTGCCATCACTCCTCGGCGAGTTGCTTGGCGTCTGCATCGCGCAAGCGGCGTCCGATCTGCATCTCGTTCCGGATCATCCGCCGTATCTGCGCATCCAGGGAGTGCTCGAGGAGCAGGTGGCCATGCCGCCGCTGTCTGAACCACAGCTCGATCAGCTCGCCGAGGAATTGATGCGGCCCTGGGACCGAGCTGCCCTCGACCGTACCGGATCGTTCGATGGCGCCATCAGCGGACCGAACGGCGTGCGCTTCCGCTTCAATTTATTTCGCCGCCAGAACCAGCTCGCCATTTCCATGCGCCGGCTCGAAGACCGGTTCCGTTCCCTGACAGAGCTTGGCTTGCCCGAACACCTTTATCAGCTCTGCGACTTGCCGGACGGGCTGGTGCTGGTGTGCGGGCCGACCGGGTCTGGCAAGACAACCACGCTGGCCGCCCTGCTCGACCGCATCAATCGCACCCGGCGCTGCCACATCGTCACCATCGAGGATCCGATCGAGTATCTGCACCCGCCCATGAAGAGCCTGGTCAATCAACGTCAACTGGGCATCGATACCAGCAGCTTCAATGATGCGCTGGTGGCCTCGATGCGGCAGGATCCGGACGTGATACTGGTGGGCGAAATTCGCGACCTGGCCACGATTCGCACGGCCATCACCGCCGCCGAGACGGGCCACCTGGTGTTCACGACCGTCCATGCCGGCGATTGCGTGGGGGCCATCGAACGACTCGTCGCTGTCTTTCCTGCCGATGAACAACCGGGCGTGCGCCGCCAGCTTGCGCTGGTCTTGCGGGCCATCGTGGCCCAGCACCTGCTGATTGCGGATGGCTCGGTGGATCGTAAGGCGGCCGAGGGCGGCCAACCACGCCGCCATCGTGTCGTCACCAGCGAGGTCCTCAGGGGCACACCCGCCGTCGCCAACCTGATCGTGGCGGCCAAGAGCAATCAGATCTACTCGGCCATGGAGACAGGTGCGGCGGAGGGCATGCAAACACTGGAGCAGGACCTCGCCCGGCTCTGGGTCGCCCATCGCATTTCGGAAGCAACCGCAACCATGATGGCACGCAATCCGGCTGTGATGCGTGACCGCGCCGCCTTGCTGCGCAAGCCGGCCCGCGTTGAGGGAGGACGGCGATGACGGAGATCATGCGGCGAGCCACCCGTGAGACCATGTTCATTCCCGGCCGGCAGCGGGGCGAACGCCGCCGCCAGTTTCGGTCACTGCCCGCCGGCGCTTACCCGACCAGCTTCACGTTTGGGGGAGTCGAATTCACGGCCATCCTCAAGGACGTGTCGCGACGCGGCGCGGCCCTCCAGGTAGAGCAGGGCTGGGACGCTCGACTCGAAAAGGGCATCGTGCTGGAAATGCAGATCCGCACGCCCTGGGAAGTGGTACACCGCAAGGGGCGTGTGTGCTGGACCAAGGACTCGGGCAGCGGCTTCCAGCTCGGCGTTGAATACGTGGAGTTGCCCACCGACGCGGATTGCATTGGCCTGCTCGACATGGACAAGGTCAAGATCGACCCGGTCTGGGCATTGCGCGTGCCGGCCAATCTCGCGGTGCGCCGGCAGGTGTTGCCCTTCGCGTTTTCGAATAATCAGGTCTACGTGGCCTGCGTCGACACGCGCGACCAGGCCACCTTGCAAGCGGTCGAGAAGCTGCTGGGGTCCAGGATCTGTGTCGAGCCCGCGGAACCGGAATCGCTGCAACGGGCCCTGGACCGCGTCTACGGCAGCCCGCAAGGGAATGGCTATGCCAACGGCGACGCGAAGGCGCGCTCCGTCGATCTGCGTTCCCCCAGCGAAGCCCAGCAGGGCGACATCGTGCTCCTCTGCGATGAGCTCATGCACGCGGCGATTCTTCGCCAGGCGTCGGACATCCATATCGATCCCGAAGAAGACGGCGTGCAGATTCGTTTTCGCGTCGACGGCATGCTGGAGGACTATCGCAAGACGCCGCCCGCCACGCACAGCGGTTTGATCAGCCGCTTCAAGGTGCAGGCAGGCATCGATATTGCCGAGAAGCGGGCACCCCAGGATGGCGGCTTCAAGCATCGTTTCGGCCGCACCGGGCAGGCCATCGACATCCGCGTCGCAACACTGCCCACCAAGCACGGCGAACGCATGACATTGCGGCTGCTGGCCCTGCAGACCGAATCGCTCACCCTCGAAAACCTGGGGATGTCTGAGAAAGACCTGGGCTGCTTCACGCGCTGTATCGATCAGCCCCACGGGCTGATCTTGCTGACCGGGCCGACGGGCAGCGGCAAATCCACCACCCTCTACGCGGCCATTCGCAGGATCCTGGCCCGCGAGAACCTGAACATCCTCACCGTGGAAGATCCGATCGAATACGCGATCAAGGGAGTGGCCCAGGTAGAAGTGGACTCGGCCGACAAGGTCACCTTCGTCAAAGCCCTCCGAAGCGTGCTGCGCCACGATCCCGACGTTGTCATGATCGGTGAGATTCGCGACGGCGAGACGGCCGACGTGGCCATCAAGTCGTCGCTCACGGGCCATCTGGTCTTCAGCACGCTGCACACCAACTCGGCCGTGAGCGTGATCACGCGCCTGGTCGACATGGGCGTGGATCGCTTCTTGATCGCGGCCACGCTCAGGCTGGCGGTGGCACAGCGCCTGGTGCGCCGCCTGTGCCCGCGCTGCCGAACGGCGCGCACGCTGACTCAGGCGGAAGCCGTTGCCCTCAAGCAGCCGGAATTGGTCGGCCGCACCATCTACGATCCGGTGGGTTGCATTTACTGTGCCGGCAAGGGCTACCTTGGCCGGCTCGGTATCTTCGAGTTGCTGCCCATCGATGAAGACTGGGCGCGCAGCATCTCGCTCGGCGCCGATGAAACGGAATTCAGCCGCCGCATGCGTGACGAACAGCGGGCCACCTTGTTGACGGATGGCTGTCACAAACTGTTTGCCGGCGATACGTCGCTGCGCGACCTGCTCGGCGCCGTGAGCATCTGGTAGGGTTGAGGTCTGAGCATGCCGGTCTTTTCCTATGTCGTTCGCAATGCCTTCGGCGGCTCGCAATCGGGCACGCAGGAAGCCGACAATGCTGCCGCGCTTGTCTCGACGTTGCGACAGCGCGGCTGGCTCGTGCTCGATGTTCAACCAGTGGAAAAGGCGTCAACCGTCGACTGGCTGGCCTACCTCAATCCGGTGAGCTGGCTGCCGCCGATGTCCATCGACGTGGAACTGAGCCTCCAGCAACTCGCCGTCATGCTCCGTAGCGGCCTGACTCTCCTGAGCAGTCTGAAGACCATTGCCGAATATGCGCCAAAGCGATCGATGCGCCGGATCTGGGAAAACGTGGCTGAGCAGATCCAGGAAGGCTCCAGCCTGACCGATGCCATGAAGCAGCAGCGTTGCTTCAACCACATGGTGGTGCAGCTTGTGCGCGTGGGTGAACAATCGGGCACGCTGGACAAGGTATTGACCCGGGCCGCCGAGATTCTCGAACGCCGCAGATTGTTGCGTACACAACTCTTGACGGCCCTGAGCTATCCAGCCCTGGTCTCGGTCGCTGCCATTGCCGTCGCCGTGTTCATGATCGTCAGCGTGATTCCGAAACTGCAAGTCTTTTTGACGGTGCTGGGCCGCAAGCTGCCTGCCATCACGCAGACGCTGCTCGACATTTCCACCTTCGTTCAGGTCTATGGTGTGGGCATCTTGATCGGTATCGTGAGTGTGCTCGCAGCCACGATGGCGCTGTATCTCTGGCCGCCGGCACGACTGATGATGGATCGCATGTTGCTCCGGCTGCCCGTGGTGGGCTCGCTGCAACGCGTGGCGGGCACCGCTCAGTTCGCGAGCAGCCTGGGCGTCTTGTTGCAAAGCGGTATCACCCTGGTGGAAGCTTTGCGGAGCGTGGAGGCGTCGCACCGCAATCACTATCTCAGGCAGTGCGTGGCGGCGGCCCGCAATTCGGTCCTGCGAGGCAGCAGCCTGGCGGAACCGCTGGCCCTGCCCGGCGCATTCATGCCCATGCTGGCCAACATGGTCGCCGTCGGCGAATCCGCAGGCACGCTCGATGACGTGCTGAATGAAGTTGCCCGTTTTCATGAAATGCGGCTGCAAGCCTCCATTCGCAGACTCAGCGCGATCATCGAACCGGCCATCGTGCTGGTGGTGGGAGGCATTGTGGGCTTTGTCTACATCGCCTTTTTCGTCGCACTCTTTTCGGTGGCGGGAGGACTGAAATGAACATCTCTCGATTCGCCGCGGGCGCCCTCTTCATTGCCGTCTTCGGCCTCTCGCTCCACGGGCAGACGCCGGAGAAGAACCCAATCGATCCCACCCAGCCGAGTCAGAAGCTGCGCGAGATCCTGTCAACGCCAAACAAGGAGTCGCCGCGCACCGGCCCGGTGATGCCCAAGTTGCCCACCATCACGGTCAAGGGGCGAGCCGTTGCCCGCGATGGCAACGCGCTGGCCATGCTGAGCGTCGACGGCAAGATCTATTTTGTCTCCAAGGGCAGCTTCCTGACGAGCAACAACTTGATCTTGCAGGTTGCCGACGTAACGGATTCGGCAGTACGGATCAAGGTTCAGCCGAACAACATCGAGCTCACGATTCGCTAGCCGTCAGGCCAACCCGCATATGATGTACCGGGTTGCTGGCGCCGGAGCGATCCTTTTCGCCCTGGCCTTGGCGGAAAGCTCATTCGCGGGCCAGGTAGTCGTCGATGTCGCGGGCCGTGGGGAGGCGGCGCTGGCCCAGGCCGATGAGTTCGGCCATGAAGCCGGCCTCGTCGTGTTCCAGGCCAAGTTCGTGGCCCAGCTCGTGCAAGACGACGCTGAGCAGGTCCACTTCATCCGGGGCAACCTCGTCGTCGAGCGACCAGCCGTGGCCGGCCGCGTTGCTATCGAGGAAGATGGCGTCGCTGGTCGCCTGGCCGAGGCTGCGGCCCGTCAGGTCGGCGATGGTGAAGCGCAGCCCGGCCAGGTGATCGAGTAGGGTGCGGTCCACACCCAGTCCCGCAAAGATCTGCAGGGCACTGGCCAGGGCCGAATCGAGCTGTGCTCTCGTGAGGTCCGCCACGCCGGTGCCTCCGGTGGCTGCCGTGTTCAGTGTCAGCAGGGCGGGCGGCTGCGCGAAGCTGACCCACCAGGTGCCGTTCGAGGGATGAAAGTTGGCGATATCGTCAAAGGCGTCGCCGTTGAAGTTGCCGACCCGCTGCGCGGTCCAGCCCGAGTTGGTGAAATAGTCGGCCCAGAGGGTGGTGACAAAGGTTGTGCCGTTCGAAGCACTCACCCACCAGTTGCCCGTGGCGGGCTGGTAGTTGGCGATGTCGTCCAGGCCGTCGCCGGTGAAGTCGCCGACCACTTGCGACGTCCAGCCGGAGTTGGTGTAGAAGTCGGCCCACCGTGTGGTCGTGAATCGATCGCCTGCCGAGAGGCTGACCCACCAGTTGCCGGACGAGGGATGGAAGTTGGCGATGTCGTCGTGGCCATCGCCGTTGAAGTCGCCGACCACTTGCGACGTCCAGCCGGAGTTGGTGTAGAAGTCGGCCCACCGCGTGGTGACAAAGCCATCGTGTGTGGCGTTGGTAAGGCTGACCCACCAGTTGCCCGTGGTGGGATGGAAGTTGGCAATGTCGTCGTAGCCATCGCCGTTGAAGTCACCGACCACTTGCGACGTCCAGCCCGAGTTGGTGTAGAATTCGGCCCACCGCGTGGTCGTGAAGTGGTCGCCCTCCGAGATGCTGACCCACCAGGTGCCCGTGGTGGGATGGAAGTTGGCAATGTCGTCGTGGCCAT
>JBFWSD010000129.1:0-10085 GCA_050248575.1 Gemmataceae bacterium | reverse complement strand
CATCATCCTGACCTTGTTCTTGCTCGTGCTGATTGTCGGCTTCTATATCTACAAGTCGAACAACTACGGCGGCTGGTCGTCCGGCCCGCGCTGGCTGATGTGGCTGACGCCGCTGCTGCTGCTCGCCGCGCTGCCCGTGGCCGACAAGCTCAGCCAGTGCCGCTGGGGCCGCAGCTTTGGCTATGTCTGTCTGGCCCTGTCCGTCTTCTCGGCCACCTATCCCACCAACCCGTGGCGGCATCCCTGGATCCATGTCTTCGTCAGCTGGCAGGGCTGGATCGATTATTGACGTGCTGGCGGCTGTTGATCGAAGTGGGTCGGTCCATCGAATCAACTTTGACTCAACATGAACGACTGCGCGCCCTTCCATCGCGAGCAGTTTGAGCCCTACGGGCTCGCCTCCGGCTGATTTCGACCACCGCCTACCTTCTGCCAACCCACCGGGATCGCCATCGCTTTTCTGAAGTTTCTGATGGCTGGCCCTGCGCGTTGTCGCGTGTTATCATTCCGGTCTGACTCGCCACACCGCTGAACCAGAAGCGCCCCAAGTGCGCGGAGTGAGTTTCGATGAGCGCCAGTCCCAAACCCAACCCGAAACCAGCGGGCCCAGCGCCTGCCCCGAAACCAGCGGCGGCGCCTCCCAATCCGAAACCGCAGGCCGGGGCTCCCAATCCGAAGCCACCGGCCGCGGCTCCCAGTCCGAAGCCACCGGCCCCCGCACCAGGCCCGACGCCACCGGCCCCGGCGCCGGTCAGCTTCCAGGGGATCGAACGCTGGCTGTTCTTCACCACGGGCTACAAGCACGTCTTGCTGGTGCAGAACTGCTTGATGGTGCTGCATCTGGCGGACCAGGCCCCCTCGGCCTTTCGCACCTCGGTGCGGAGCGACACGCAAATGGGGCAGGCCATCGCCCAGCACGTGATGAATCCGGCAGAGAACGCGGCCCTCGAAGAGGCGCTGGCCAGCCGCGTCAAGGAGAACATCGACAAGTTCAACCGCATTCACCCGGACGACTCTTTCCAGGAAAGCAACTTCAACTCGGTGATTTACCTCGAGGCCATCAACTCGATCACCATCCGCCCGGCGGCGCGGACCATGCTGACGGTGCACGTGAGCGACCGTAGCGGGCCGTTCTTGCAGCGTTCGAAGCGGGTTTTCCAGATCGAACCGGGCGACGGCCGCACCATCGAGCAAACCATCGAGAACATCAAGCAAGGGCTGCCCAACCTGGTGCAGTTCATCTGAAGCCGATCAGGAGGATGTGACATGAACGGCTGCCGGCCCATCACGCTCGTGGTTCTCATCATCGTTACCGCTTTGCTCCGGGCCCAGGACGGGCCGCCGACGCCGCGCATCGTGGCCCATCGTGGGCTGCTCAAGCACGCACCCGAGAACACGCTGCCCAACTTCCGGGCCTGTCTCGAACTCGGCCTGGGCTTCGAGTTCGATGTCCGCCGCACCCGCGACGGGCAACTCGTCTGCGTCCATGACGATACCGTCCAGCGCACCACCAACGGCACGGGCAAGGTCGCCGACCTCACGCTCGCAGAACTCAAGAAGCTCGATGCGGGCCGCTGGTTCGATCCCGCCTTCGCGGGCGAACGCGTCCCCACCATCGAGGAGATCCTGGCCCTCCTGAAGACCAGCGGCCGCAAGGATGTGGTGCTGGCCGTCGATCTCAAGGTGGCCGACGAAGGCGTGCCCGAAGAAGTGGTGCGGCTGGCCAGCAAGCACGGCGTGCTCGACCGCCTGCTCTTCATCGGCCTCACCATCAGTGATGCCAGGGTGCGGAAGAGGCTGCACGGCACCGATCCGAAAGCGGCCGCCGCGGTCCTGGCCCAGACCGCCAAGGACCTCGATGCCGCCCTGGAAGCGCCGGACGCCGACTGGATCTACGTTCGTTTCGTGCCCAGCAAAGAAGAAGTGGCCCGCATCCGCAAGGCGGGCAAGCGCCTCTTCATCTCCGGGCCGCTGGTCATGCAGCGCGAACCAGAGAACTGGCTGAAATCGCGAGAACTGGGCGTCGATGCCTTGCTGAGCGATTTCCCTCTCGCCGTGCGGCAGACCTGGCGTGCGGAGAAGAAGCCGCCCCCGCGTTGACGCTTCGCGCACGCACGCGCGGGCTTCATGTCTTCCGCGGCAGGCCGAGCTGGATCAGCTCGTCGCGCCAGTTGCCCGTCTGGCCGCCGCCGGCTTTCACATCGGCAGCCAGCCCGCGCGTCAGCACGTACCAGCAGAAGAAGCAATGGTTCGAGGTCGCGCCGGGCAAGCTGTCCGGGTCGCGGGCCAGGATCTCGGCGCGGATGGCAGTCAGTCCCTCGCGGAACAGCTTGCCCACGTAGGGATGCTGGCGGGCGCGGCGGATGATCGTCGCCACCGAGTCTTCATGGATGTTGCCGATGGTCAGCTGATCGAGGTCGGAGGCAAAGCCGCAGCAAGGCTTCACTTCACCTTTCGGATTGACGATGAGGGCCTGGCCCGGCCCTTCGCAGTAGTCCTCGGCGAACCACGTGCCGTCCCAGCCGCCGGACAGCCCTTCGGCGCGTTCCACCGGGGCCAGATGGTTCCAGTTGAGCGTCATGGTGAAGTCGGGCGACACCAAGAGATAACGATGCAGCAGGGGCGACCATTCCACCACGCCGTCGAGTTCCTGCGCCAGCTTCTGGACGGGTTCCAGCCCGTGGTCGGGCTGCCGGCTGGCGTAGGCTAGCGAGAGGATGTTGTCGCGGGCAAAGATCCGCCGCGCCGACACGCAGAACTCGAGCAGCTTCTTCGTCTGGATGCCGTGAAACTTGTCGACGCCCAGGCCAAGTTTGCCCGTGTAGCCGGCCTGCTTCAGCTGGCCAAGCGTCTCGTCGAGATGTTGCCCGTCGCGGTGCCACACGCCGTTGGTGACGATCTTGTCGAAGCGGAAGCCAAGCCGGGCCGCTGCGCGCGTCACCTCGATGACGAACTCGGCGTAGAGGAAGGGCTCACCGCCCGTGAAGCCAAGCAGTTCGATGCCATGCTGGTGCGCGTCGCGGAGGAAGCGAAGGGCCACGTCGAGATCAAGCCGATCGGTCCACTCGATGGGCACGCAGCAATGCGGGCAAGTGAGGTTGCATTGATAGGTGCCTGCGAAGGAGAGGTAGTTGGGGCGAAAGGTGCGGGTGCGGCGCGGCACCGGCCTGGGCTGCCCGCGTTCGGATGGCGTCGATCCTGGTCGAGATGTCGGCATGCGTTTTGCGTAACACCTGTCCGTTCGAGTGGATGGGAGCTTCGGCTGACAGGAAGACCCTGCCCTTGATTTATCGTTTTGCGGGCAGATTTCACGCGCTGAGCGCCACCAAGGAGGTAGCACGAGAGTTGGCGCGATGGCCCGGCAAGGTTGGCCCTTGCCTTCGACAGCGGCAGGCAACGCTACACTTGCGGGCAGCCCGCGCCGACATGCAGCCCGCCAGGATCTTCTCGACATGGAAAACATGGCAGGTCAAGCAAGGGCAGCTCGCACCAAGGAACGTGTGCCGCGAAGCGGGGCAATCTGGCGAGCCTTGTTGCTGAAGTTACAGTGAGAAACCACCTTTGGGGGCGTCATCCCATTGCCAATTGTACTTTCAAAAAATGGGCTACTGTGCCACAATGAAGAAAGTGTGTGCATGATGAGGGCCCGACGACCCTTGCGGGAGTAGATCCCATGAGTAGAACTCGTCGCCTGTTGCTGGTGTTGACGACGTTGGCCGCCGCGGCGCTGCCTGGCTGGCTTGGCTTTACACATCAGCAGGCACAGGGTCAAAAGCTCCCCAATCCTCCTGGCGACGAATCGTCGCCAGCGCAACAGCGAAACACGGCGGACGAGTTCACCGACGCCATCTCGCTGCCCCCCAATCCACACGTGCAAAAGATGCTCGATGCGGCCCACGACTACATCGCGCGCGAGCGCTGGAATGTGGCCGTCGAGGTGCTGCAAGGGCTGCTCGATATCAAGGAAGACGCCTTCGTGAAGGTCACCCGCCTTGGCCCGGATGGCCGCACCACCGTGCGCTGGACCAGCGTGCGGGCCGAGGCCAGCCGACTCATCGGCGCCTTGCCTGCCAATGGGCTCGAGACCTACGAAGTCACCGTGGGCAATCGTGCCCGCACCATGCTCGACGAGGCCTTGAAGGAGGGCAACATCCCGCAGCTTGCCCTGGTGGCCCAGCGCTATCTGCACACCAAGGCGGGCACCGAGGCCACCGAATTGCTCGGCACCTACTACCTCGATCGTGGGCGTTCGCTCGAGGCGGCCCTGTGCTTCGAGCGCTTGCTGCAGAACAACGACAGCCCGTCGCCGCGCTTGCTGCTGAAAGCAACGCTCGCCTTCCGGGCCAGCGGCGGCGCCGATCCAGCCGCGACCAAGGCGCTGGCCGACCGCACCTGGAAACGCTTCACCGTGGCCCATCCCAACGGGATCAGTCTCAACGGGCGCGCAGTGGCCCTCACGGATCTGCGCGAAGAATTCGACCGCCGCCGCGACCTCAACCGCAATGAACGGGCCACTCAGTGGTGGGCCATGTTCCAGGGCGCTCCCGCCCGTACCGCGCTGGCCGAGGGGGACACTCCTTACCTCGACGAATTCCGCTGGCGGCAGCTGACGATTCCGCCGCGCCGCACCGGTATCAACCACGTCAAGAACTGGATCAACGAAGCAGTCGAGCTCGCGCCGCAGCAAGGGGTGATGCAGTCGTTCTTCCCGGTGGCGGCCCGCAATCGGCTGATCTATCGCACGCACGCCGGCATCGACGCCATCGACATCGCCTCGGGCCGACTGCAATGGAGCACGGGCCGCCTGGGCCGCTGCAACCTCGATGCCCTCTCGCACTCCAATGCCGAGCCCACGTTGCGGCAATGGCTGCAGGCCTTCCAGGCTTCGCTGGGCAACGTGCTGCTCGAGAACTCCACGCTGGGCACGCTCAGCACCGACGGCAACCTGGTCTTTGCCATCGAAGACATTCCGGTGCCGCCGCCGCCCCACTTGCAGCTGGCCCGCATCAAGAGCAACGTCAAGATCGCGGAGCCCATGCAAGACGCGTTGGCCTTCAACAAGCTGCAGGCCATCGCGCTCGATGGCGGGCGGCTCGTCTGGGAAGTCGGCGGCGAAGGGGAAGCCGCGGGCGAGCTGGCCGACGCCTTCTTCCTCGGCGCGCCGCTCCCGCTCGAGGGCAAGCTCTATGTCCTCATCGAACAGGAAGGCCTGCTCCGCCTCGTCTGCCTCGAGGCCGCCACGGGCAAGGTGAGCTGGACGCAGAAGCTGGCTGCCGTGCGCGATCCGCTGCCGCGCGATCCGCTGCGGCGCATGAATGCCGTTCACCTCGCCTTCGGCGACGGCATCCTGGTGTGCCCGACCAACGCGGGGGCCATCCTCGGCGTCGACCTGCTCACGCACAGCCTGCACTGGGCTCATTCCTACGGCGAGGAAGACGCGAACCCCGATCCGTACCGCCGCCAGCGTGTGCCCTCGCTGCGCACCGACTGGAAGTTCTGTGCCCCCATCGTGCGCGACGGCAAGGTGATCTTCACCGCGCCCGACGGCAAGTCGCTCCATTGCCTCAACCTGCGTGACGGCACGCTGCTGTGGAAGGCCGATCGCACCGACGACGTCTATCTCGCCGGCGCGTTCCGGGGCAAGGCCCTGGTGGTCGGCAAGCACGGCGCCCGCGCCCTCGACCTGGTGGACGGGCGGCAGCTCTGGACCACCGAGACCGGGCAGCCCTCCGGTTTCGGCGCTGCCAGCGGCAACCTCTATTATCTGCCCTTGAAGGCCGCCGCTCACACCGGCGCTCCCGAGGTCTGCGTGCTCGACATCGACAGCGGCCGGGTGGTGGCCCACACGCGCGGCCATTCCCCGGATGCTCCCGGCAACCTCGTCTTCCACGAAGGCAAGGTTGTCTCCCAGACCGCGACCGAGGTCGTCGCCTATCCGCAGGTGCGGATGAAGCTGGCCGAGCTCGACGCCCTGGTGATGAAAGAGCCCGACAATCCGGCCCGCCGCTTCGAACGCGGCGAGCTGAGACTGTTCCGCGGCGATCTGCCCGGCGCCGTCGACGATCTGCAAGCCACCCTCTCTGCGACCGATCTCGACGCGGATCTTCGCGCCAGATCGCGCAGCAAGCTCTTCGACGCCCTCACGCAGCACTTGCAGGCCGACTTCGACAAGGGGCAGCGCTACCTCAAGCAATACGAAAACCTGTGCACCGTCAACGTGCCCACCAGCGCCTCGCTCGATGAACGCGAGGCTGCCCAGCGCGAACAGCGCCAGCGCCAGTCGACCTACCTGTCCCTGCTGGCGCGGGGCCGCGAAAAGCAGGGCCGCCTCCTCGAATCCTTCCAGGCCTATCTCGATTTCGGCCAGATCGCCGGCTCCCTCGAGCTGATTGCCCTGCTCGATGAGCCGACCGTGAAGGTCCGGCCCGACGTCTGGGTGCAGGGCCGTATCGGCCACCTCTTGCAGAAGGCCGATCTCGAACAGCGTACCCGCCTGGAAAAGGAAATCGAACGCCGCTGGCAGAAGGCCGCCAGCACCAACAGCACCGACGAGCTGCGCCGCTTCGTCGCCCTCTTCGGCAACGACGAAGGCGTGGCGGGCAACCTGGCCCGCGAATCCAGGCTGCAACTCGCCGAGCGGCTCATCGACGAGGGCACCTTCATCGAAGCCGAGCTGCAACTGCTTCATGTGCATCGCCAGAAGGCAGACAGCCACGCCGGGCGGGCCGCCCTGCTGCTGGCCCGCTTGATGACGCGCCGCGGCCTCTTCGAAGACGCCGCCTACTGGTATCGCGTGCTCCGCGACGACTTCGCCGCCACCGTCGTCATCGACGGCAAGACCGGCGCCGATCTCTATCGCGCGCTCACCACCGACAAGCGTTTCCTGCCCTATCTCGATGTGGCCGAGGACGAGTGGGAGAAGGGCCGCGTCGAGGCCGAGAAGACCGAGGGGAACTTCGGCGCCACGGTGCCGCGGCGTCAGTGGCTCGAAATGGCGGGCCGCAAGCTGCCCTACTTCCGCCGCTGCGCCCTGGCCCTCAACTGGAACACGACCGCCCTGGAACTCTACGATCGCCAGTCGCGCCGCAATCTTCTGTCGCACCCGCTCAACAACAACCGCGTCACCCAGGCGGGCAACCGCGCCCGCCACGAGGTCCCGTGCCATCTGCTCGGCCACCTGGCCGTGGTCGAGGTCGGCACCATGATCTACGGCGTCGACACCGTCGAGCAGCAAGTGCTCTGGCAACGCGATCTCCTGACCGAAGGCATGTTGCCCCCCAACCAGTACTACCCCGACGGCGAGAGCGGGCTGCGCGTCGTCCACATCGACGGCCGCATGCAGCGCCTCGGCCTGGTCGCGCCGGTGCTGGCCAGCGGCATCCGCCTGCAAACGCAGGCCGGGCTGGTCCTGCTCGATCCCTTCACGGGCACGCCGAAGTGGGCGCGACACGATCTGCCCGCCATGGCCCGCGTGTTTGGCGACGACAACCACCTGTACTTCATCGATCAGCGCGCCGATGGCAGCGTCGGGCAGAGCCACGGCGTGCGTGCCCGCGACGGCGTGTCGATCGAGGTGCCCGATTTCGGCCCGCTGCTGGCCCGCAAGGCACGCGTGCTGGGCCAGCAACTCCTGGCCATCGAACAGCGCCGCGATCAGACCGTGGCCAAGCTCTACGATGCACGCACCAACATCGTGGTATGGTCGCAGAACTTCGCCGCCGATGCCAAGGTCCTCAACAGCGACGTGCCCCACTATCTGGGCGTCATCGAGCCCTCGCGCAACGCCAAGCTCACCATCATCGATCTGCACACTCGCCGCGTGGTGCTGGAGCGGGCCGGCGAATACGGGCTCCGCGCCACCGATCTCGACAACGCCAACGACATCCACCTGCTCGCCGACCGGCAGCGCTTCTACGTGGCCATCAATCTCCCCCCCGATCCCAACCTGGGGGGCGGCCCGTGGTCGAACCTGCAAGGCATGAACGCCCTGTCGCTCAACGGCGCGCTCTACGGTTTCGCAAGGCACAACGAGAAGAGCTTCTGGCGCTCGGCCGCCGACATCAAGAACACCATGATCGTGATCGACCACTTCGAAGATTTGCCCGTGATCCTGTGTACCGCGCGTTATTACGAGTGGGACCAGGGCGGCCGCCGCCGCACCACCGTGGTCTCGACGCGCGCCTTCGAGAAACGCACCGGCAAGCTCAAGCTGGACGATCGCTCCAACACCGTCAGCCAGTTTTACACGCTCAACGTGGATCCGCTGACGCCGCACGTCGAACTGGTTGGCAACAACGCCCGGGTCGACTTGACCTGCAAGCTGCGCTGAGGCGTGCTATAATTCAGTTAGCCCGACGCGCCAGCCAGGGTTGCGCAAGCGCGGGCTGCCTTCCTTCGGAGCCTACGATGAAGACCACGCTGTCCTTGATGGTGGCCGCCGGGCTGCTGGCGGCGACTTCCTGCGCTCGCGGCGATGAGCTGCCCGAAAAGTATCAGAAAGCCGTCGACAAGGGGCTGGCCTACCTGGCCAAGAACCAGTTGCCCGACGGCCACTGGGAAGCCAACGGCGGGCAATATCCCGGCGCCATGACCGCGCTGGCGGGCATGGCCCTCCTCATGGAAGGCAGCACCGTTCGCGACGGCAAGTATGCCGAACACATCCGCAAGGCGGTCGACTGGTTCATGGCCCGCAGCCAGCGCAACGGGCTCCTGGGCAACCCCACCAATCCGTCCGAGGCCAGCCGCTACATGTACGGGCACGGTTTCGGCCTGCTCTTCCTCGCCCAGGTTTACGGCGAGGAAGAAGACGGCGAGCGCCGCCGCAAGCTCGAGCAGATGCTCACCAAGGCCGTGGAGTTCACCGGCAAGGCCCAGACCGACCGCGGCGGCTGGGGCTACGTCAGCGCCTCCGACGGCCAGGGCTTCGATGAAGGCTCGGTCACCATCACCCAGGTGCAAGGGCTGCGCGCCGCCCGCAACGCCGGCATCCGCGTTCCCAAGAGCATCATCGACAAGGCCCACGATTACCTGCACAAGTGCACCACGCCGCGCGGCGGCATCATCTACAGCCTCGCTCACGGCAACGCCTTTGCCGGGGCCGAGCGGCCCACCTTGACCGCCGCCGGTGTCGCCTGCATGTTCTCCGCCGGCGAATACACTTCCGAATACGGCAAGAAATGGCTCCGCTTCTGCCAGACCTCGATCCCCATCGATTCCTCGGGCCGCGATTCGTTCGGCCACTGGGAATACACCCACTACTACTACGGCCAGGTCCTCTACACCCTGGGCGAAGACGGCTACGCCAAGCTCTTCCCCGAATCCAAGCCGGGCGACCGCCTCACCTGGGGCAAATACCGCGACGTCATCTTCCCCTACATCACCTCACGCCAGGCCGCCGACGGCAGCTGGAACCTGAGCGGCATCGGCCAGGTCTACTCCACGGCCTGCTGCCTGACCATCCTGCAGCTGGACCGCAACGTGCTGCCCATCTATCAGCGCTGAGCCCGTGTACAATATCGAGGTCGACGGCGACCACTGCTACCGGGTCGGCGAGCAGGGGCTGCTGGTGCATAATGCGTCGGCTCCGCCGGCAGGGATGGACTTTGGATGTGAGAACAAGTCCGGATCTGGCCGCCTCGATCCGTGCCAGAGCGGGCTGCTGGCAACGCAACTTGGTGGATGCCCAACGGATTATCAGGCACACCACGTGATTGCTTGCTCAGTTCGGAATTCAACGGCATTGAAGCGGGCGTCGCAACTGGGGTTCGATGTAAATGGGGCTCTCAATGGCTGGTGCCTGCCATCGGAGATTGCCGAGGCAAAGAAGACCAAGTTACCGTTACATCGAGGGCGACACCTTAGCAGCCCGCCGCCTGATCCAAATTATTTCACGTGCGTTCAATCGCTCTTGACTGGCCTGGACAGGGACTACGCTAGCGGAAACATCAATGACTGCGATTTGTGTGCAAAGGTAGCAAGTGTGGTCAAGAAGATTCGAAGTACGCGTCCATTCTAGCGGCGCATGGTGACGTCGTGAAGAGGCCGGGATCGTCATCACACTGCTCGTACTGGATGCGACCTTGACT
>JBFWSD010000128.1:0-10094 GCA_050248575.1 Gemmataceae bacterium | reverse complement strand
GCGCCACCTTCACCAGTCCGCACACCATGGCCCGCGGGGAGACGCAGTTCTGGGTGGGCAAGATCATTGCCCGCCAGCACGGCGAGGATGAGATCTTCTTCCGTGTCTACGGCCAGGACGAGGCACTCGACTCGATCGAGCCGGCCGATTGGAGCGTGCGCACGCGCGGAGTGCGCAGTGAAGCCCGCCTCGACCGTGTGCTGTTGACTCGCTTCGGCCCGGGCCAGTGCTGGTGGGACGAGATTCGCATCGGGAAGAGCTGGCGCGCCGTGGTGCCCCAGCCGCGCAACCACTAACGAGACGCGGTTGGAGACCTAGCTCCAACCAGGACTTGCATTGACGAGGAACGCCATGAGCCCCACCATTCTCAGGCTCGTCCCGACTGTTGCAGTTGTCCTGTTCCTGTCTGTCTCGACGGCCCGCGCCGACGATGGCCGGGTCGAGTTCTTCGAGAAGAAGGTCCGGCCCGTGCTGGTCAAGCACTGCTACAACTGCCACTCGGCGAATACCAACACGCGCGGCGGCCTGCGCGTCGACGATCGCAACGGTCTGCTGGAAGGGGGCGACAGCGGCCCGGCGGTCGTGCCTGGCGCTCCCGACAAGAGCCTGCTGATCCTGGCGGTGCGCTACCGCGGCCGCACCAAGATGCCGCCCAAGACGCAGCTCTCGGCAACCGAGATTGCCGATCTGGAACGCTGGGTAAAAGAAGGGGCTGCCTGGCCGGCGGAACAAGTGCCCGTGACGATCGGCCAGCCTAACCCGCGCTACGACAAGCTTCGCAAGGAACACTGGGCCTGGCAGCCCTTGAAACCGGCGTCCGCGCCGCAGGTTCAGGACAAAGCCTGGCCGCGCGACGACATCGACCGCTTTGTGCTGGCTGCCCTCGAGAGCAAGGGGCTGGCCCCCGTGGCCGACGCCGACCGGGCCACCTTGCTGCGCCGGGTCACCTTCGACCTGACCGGCCTGCCGCCGACGCCGGCAGAGATCGATGCGTTCTCCAACGACACCTCGCCCGAGGCCTTCGAGAAGGTGGTCGATCGCTTGCTGGCTTCGCCCGCCTATGGCGAACGGCTGGGCCGGCGCTGGCTCGACCTGGCCCGCTACGCGGAATCCACCGGGTCCGGACGCAATGTTCCCTATCCACACGCCTGGCGCTACCGCGACTACGTCATCGATGCGTTCAACGCCGACAAACCCTATGACCGTTTCGTGCAAGAGCAGATTGCGGGCGACCTGTTGCCCGCCTCGTCGCGGCAAGAGCGCGACCAGCTGCTGATCGCCACCGGTTTCCTTGCACTGGGCGTCAAGGACGTCAATCAGCGCTTCAAGGTCCGCTTCATCATGGACAACATCGATGAGCAGATCGACACGCTGAGCCGGTCGATCCTGGGACTCACGGTGAGCTGTGCCCGCTGCCACGATCACAAGTTCGATCCGATCCCGACCGCCGACTACTACGCACTGGCCGGCATCTTTCACAGTACCGATCTGTGCGCCGGCGTTCGCAACAAGATGGGCGGCGGCGGCATGGACTACTACGATCCGACGCTGCTCCACCGCGTGGGTCAGGACAGCCCACTCGATCCCGGCTTGCTCGCCAGGATCGAACGGACCAGACGCGCCTTCGATCAGGCCCAGACCGAACTCGAGTCGCTGCGCCGGCAGGTGGAAGAGATGGGGGGCGACGGCAATCGCGAAGAGCAGGCTCTCTTGCGCAAGAAGATGCGCGACATGCAAAACCAGCTGCTCACGCTCGACGATCCGGCCGCCAAGGGGCAGGCCGCTCTGGGCGTGCGCGACGCCCGCAACATCGGCGATACGCAGATCCGCCTGCGCGGCGAAGCCGAGCGACTCGGCCCCGTTGTGCCGCGCGGCTTTCTCTCCATCCTTGACGTCCCCGACGTACGCGGCATCAATCCGAAGCAAAGCGGGCGGCTCGAACTGGCCCGCTGGCTGACCTCCGCCAACAACCCGCTCACGGCGCGGGTCATCGTCAATCGCCTCTGGCACCACCTGTTCGGGCAGGGAATTGTCGCCACGGTCGACAACTTCGGCGTGACGGGCGACTCCCCTTCCCACCCGGAACTGCTCGATCATCTCACAGAGCGCTTCGTGCGCGAGGGCTGGTCGATCAAGAAGCTCATCCGCACGCTCGTGCTGACACGCACGTATCAGCTGGGCGGCGCAGCGCCGCAAAAGCATCAGCAGGTCGATCCGGCCAACCGCCTGCTGTGGCGGCACGCACCGCGTCGCCTGGAAGCCGAGGAGATTCGCGACACCATGCTGGCAGTCGGAGGAAACCTCGACCCCAAGCGTCCGGAAGGCTCGCCCGCCGACGGCCTGAAAGTCATGGAGTTGAAGAACGCCGGCCCCGAGGCGGCCCGCCTGGGCAAGGAAGCACAAGCCTGCCTCCAGCGCAGCATCTACTTGCCCCTGCTCCGCGGCCTCACACCCCGCTCGCTCGAAGTCTTTGATTTCGCCCAGCAGGGCATGGTCACGGGCGACCGCGATACCACCACGGTGGCGCCGCAGGCGCTTTACATGCTCAACGATCCCTTTGTGCGCCGTCAGTCGCTGGCCCTGGCCGAACGGCTGCTGCGCCAGGCCGACGGCAGCGCTCGAGAATGTGTCGAGGCCGCCTATCGCCTGACGATGAGCCGGGCCGCGACCGCCGCGGAGATCGATCGGGCCCTCGCCTTTCTCGCCGACTACGAAGCCGCTGCGTCGAAGCTGCCAGCGAAGGTCGACGGCCGACTCGAGGCCTGGCGAAGTTTCTGTCAGGCACTCCTGGGATCGGCCGAGTTCCGTTACGTCCGTTGAGCACGCAGGATCTTGGAAGGACAAACCAATGCTGACGCCGCACGCCATGCTGTCTCGCCGGCAACTGCTCAAGTCCTCAAGCGCCGGTTTCGGCTACCTGGCCCTTGCCGGGCTGCTTGATCAAGAGGCCGCCCGCGCCGCTGGGCCGAGCCCGCTCGCTCCCAGGCCGCCGCATGTGCGCACTCCAGCCAAGCGCGTCATCTTCCTGTTCATGTCCGGCTCCATGTCCCAGCTCGACACCTGGGAATACAAGCCGCAGCTCGCCAAGGACCACGGCAAGGAAGGCCCAGGCGGCGGTACGCTGACAGCCTCGAAATTCAAGTTCCGCCAGCACGGGCAGACGGGCACCTGGGTCTCCGAGCTGTTTCCGCACCTGTCCCGGCACGTGGACAAGCTGTGCTTTCTGCGCGGGCTGCACACCGACACGCCGGCCCACCCGCAGGCCGTGATCCAGCTGCATACCGGCACGGCCCTCGCCTCGCTCACCCGTCCCTCGCTGGGCGCCTGGATGCTCTACGGGCTGGGCTCCGAGAACCAGGACCTGCCTGGCTATATCACGATCAACCCGCCCGCCGACGTCGGCGGGGCCGTCAACTACGGCAACGCTTTCCTGCCGGCCCATTTCCAGGGAACGAGAATCAACGACGCCGGCTTCTTGCCCAATCTCAAACCTGCGACGGTCTCCTCGCTGCAACGCAAGCAGCTCGACTTGCTCCAGAAGATGAACCGCGACCTGGCTGCCAGCCCCGGCGCGCCCGATGAGGTCGAGGCCGTTATCCAGTCGTACGAGCTGGCCTTCAAGATGCAGGGCAAGGTGCCCGAGGTGCTCGATATCTCCAAGGAGCCCAAGCATGTGCTCGACGCCTACGGCGTCAACTCCGGGCCGACCAGTAGCTTTGGGCGTCAATGCTTGATGGCCCGCCGGCTCAGTGAGGCAGGCGTCCGCTTCGTCGAGATTTGCCAGCCCGGTTGGGATCACCACAACAACCTGCACAAAGGGCTGATCTCCAACTGCGCTGCCACCGATCGGCCCATTGCAGCCCTGCTTGCCGACCTTGAGCAGCGCGGGCTGCTCGACGAAACTCTCGTACTCTATGGCAGCGAGTTTGGCCGCCTGCCCACTTCCCAGGGCAAAGATGGTCGCGACCATAACATCATCGGCTACACGATGTGGCTGGCCGGCGCCGGCGTCAAGAAAGGCTTCACGCACGGCGCCACCGACGAATACGGGCTGCACGCCGTCGAGAACCGCATGCACATGACCGACCTGCATGCCAGCCTGCTGGCCCTTCTGGGCCTCGACCACGAGAAGCTGACCTATCGCTACGCCGGCCGCGACTTCCGCCTGACCGACGTTGCCGGCCACGTGGCCCGCGAGATCTTCGCCTAGCCACATCTGCGGCCGTCACGCGCTGCGCTTCCTTCGGAACGTGGAGTCGTTTCTCAGCGCGTTGATTTGTGTGGTCCTCGCGCTGTCCGAATGCGTAAAATACCTCGCAGAATCGGTTCGAACGCGTTCGCCAACCTCGAAAACCTCAGAAAGAAGTGGCGCGAGCCAGTCGCTGAAAATCGAGCCACGTTTTCGCGCTGGAGACTTAGCCTCATGTCCGCACGAGCCGACGGCGAACAGCAGCACTCAACCTCGGCCACCCTGCTGGATCGTGCCCGCGACCGCGACTCGGTTGCCTGGGACAGGCTGGTGCAGCTCTACTCGCCTCTGGTTCACTACTGGTGCCAGCGCTGGGGCTGCCGACCAGAAAACCGCGATGACGTGGTGCAAGAAGTGATGCTTGCCGTGTCGCGCAGCCTGGGCAACTTCCGCAAGGAGAATCCAGGCGACTCGTTCCGGGGCTGGTTGCGCGGCGTCGCGCGCAACACGCTGCTGGCCCAGCTGAGGCGGGACAACAAGCAACCGCAGGGCACGGGGGGCAGTGAAGCGTTGCTGCGCATCCACGAGGTTGCCGATTCGATCGACACGGCCGAGGAGGATCCGCCCGAACAACTGGGCGGCCTTCACCGCCGCGCCCTCGAGCTGGTCCGCGGCGAGTTTCAGCCAAATACCTGGCAAATGTTCTGGCAAACCGTCGTCGAGGGCCGCAATCCGGTGGACATTGCCGCCGACCTATGCGTCAGTCCCGCCGCCGTCCGCATGGCGAAATCACGCGTCCTCCGTCGACTCAAGGAAGAATTCGACGGGCTCATCTAGCACCTGGGCAACGCGTGGGGTCTCCGTTTCGCCTCTGCGAACGGACGTGTCTTTTCTGTTGCGCGAAGAGCATAGTATCTTGGGAGGACCGCGGCGGGCATGAGGTGAACGCATGTCTGGTGACAATCATGTGACCGAAGCTGACATGGTCGCTTTCAATCTAGGCGAGTTGCCGGAAGGCACCGTCGTGGAGATCGCGCAACATCTGGAGAGTTGCCTCGTCTGTGAGAAGCGGGCACGCCGCTTCGATGGCGTGGTCGATCCGTTCATGGCGGGCTTTCGGCTGACGGAAGGCGAAACGCCCCCGCCCGCACCCAAGAGTCAATCCGCAACACTTCCGGGCGGGCGCGTCATCGAGAACGTGCGCGGCTTGCCCGATCCGGAGATCCCGGTGCTGCCCGGCTACGAGATCCTCCAGGAACTCGGCCGCGGCGGCATGGGTGTGGTCTACAAGGCCAAGCAGTTCAGCCTGGGACGCGTGGTTGCGCTCAAGCGGGTGGTGGGTTCCGTGCACGGCAATTTGGTGCGCTTCTGCCGCGAAGGCGAGGCGGCCGCCCGCTTGCAGCACGTCAATCTCGTGCAGGTTTACGAGATCGGCTGGCACGACGGGCTGCCCTTCCTGGCCATGGAATACGTCTCCGGAGGCAACCTCAAGAGCTTGCTCCAGAGCGGCCTGCTCGAGCTGCGCCGCGCCGCCGAGCTGATCGCCACGATTGCCTCCGCCCTCGAACTGGTCCACCAGAATCGCATCGTGCATCGCGACCTCAAGCCCGCCAACATCCTGCTGACCGAGAGCGGGGTGCCGAAGATCAGCGATTTCGGCCTGGCCAAGTCACTGGACAGCGAAGTCGATCTGACCCAGCAAGGCATGATGATGGGCACGCCCTGCTACATGTCGCCCGAACAGGTGCGCGAGGGGGACGAGGTCGGCCCGGCCAGCGACGTCCACGGCCTGGGTGTAATGCTCTATGAGATGCTCACGGGCCGTGTCCCTTTCGAGGGCCCGAACAGTGTCGAGACATTGCAGTTGATCCTGTCGCAAGAGCCGGTGGCGCCGCGACACTTGCGACCCGGGCTGCCACGCGACCTGGAAACGATTTGCCTCAAGTGCCTGCACAAGGAGCCGGCCCGTCGCTATACAACGGCCGGCGCACTCGCGGACGACCTCAAGCGTTTCCTCGAGGGCAGACCGATCCTGGCCCGTCCAACGTCGCGCCGAGAACGCGTCTTGAAGTGGGTGCGGCGACAGCCGACTGTGGCGGCACTGGTCGCCGCCGTATTCGTCATCGCCGTGGCCGGCATTGCCGGCATTGTCTGGCAATGGCAGCAGGCTGAGAGCAACGCCCGCGATGCCTTCCTTGCCCGCGACGAGGCCTTGCGCGAGCGCCAGCAGAAAGAAATACAGCGCACGCAAGCGCTGGCCGCCCGCGATGAGGCAGAGGCTAGTGCCTACTTCAGCCGCATCGCACAGGCGCGGCTGGAATGGAGCGTGAATCACGACATGGGAGCGACCGCCCGCTTGCTGGAACGTTGCAAACCAGTGGGCGACGGCGTGGACCGGCGCGGGTGGGAATGGCACCTGCTCAACGGCCTGTTGCACACCGATCTGTTGACGTTGCCGGCCTATCAGGACGGACCCATCTATGACGTGGCGTTCAGCCCGGACGGCAAGCTCGTGGCCACGGCGGGCGGGGGCAATCCGTTCTACGGCCACCAGGGTCCCCAATCGATTCGCCCCGGTGAAGTCGTGCTCTACGAGCGCCGGACCGGCAAGCTCCTGCACCGGCTTGGCGGGCACAAGCATCTTGTGCTCGGGCTGGCCTTCAGCCCGGACGGCAAGACGCTGGCCAGCGCCAGCCACGACCAGACATGCAAGATCTGGGACACGCGAACTGGCTTGGAGAAGCAGTCCATTCCTTGCCAGCAGAAGGCCCTGTGCGTGGCCTTTCACCCAAAGGGGAAGCTGATTGCCCTCGGGCACCATCTGGAAGTCACGCTCTGGAATCTCGAGAGCGGCGCGCTCGAGCAGCGCCTCACCGGCAACGACTACGAAGTGTACCAGGTCGCGTTCAGCCCGGACGGCCGCTACCTGGCGGCGGGCACCGCCTATGAACCGACCAATTCGAAAGGCAATCTCGTCATCTGGCAATTGAACGAGGGTGAGGAACCGGCACGCCTGCATGCGTTCAACATCACGAGCTCGATTGGCGGACTGGCATTCAGCCCCGACAGCAAGCGCCTGGCACATGCGGGTGCCGCGGTCACGGTGCGCGAGGTCGAGAGCGGCGCGAGCGCACAATCGCTGGTTGCGCCGACGGGGGAGTTCCTCAGCGTGGCGTTCAGCCCGGACGGCAACTGGCTGGCAACGGCCGGCTCCGACCGCACCGTGCGCACCTGGCACGCCAGCAACGGCAGACAGGAACGCATCTATCGGGGGCATCAAGCACGTGTGCGCTGCGTCGCCTTCGATCCCGCCGCGGTGAGCCTGCTTAGCGGCGACGACGCGGGCACGGCGAAGGTCTGGGATCTGACGCGGCCCCCCGAGTACGTGCAACTTCCGCGTATTTCGGGCACGGCCGAGGTGTTGGCCTTCACTGCAGATTCGCAGGCGGTATGGGCCGTCAGCCGCGGGGGCAATTGCCAGCTCGCCGACGCCACAACTGGCCTTTACCGGGCCAGGCTGCAACTGGACACGTTCAGTGATTGGTTGACCCCCGCCAACCTGGGTGCGTTCGACGCTGGCGGGCATCATTTCGCCGGCGTCGCCAGCGCGTTCCCCGAGCGGGTGGCCGTCTTCGCAATCCAGCCGGGCGAACCCCAGCCTCGGTTTTTGGCCCGCGCTCTGTTGCGGGGCAGCGATGTTGATTCCGGCAAGCGCAGTCTGCTCTACCGGATTGCGATGAGCCGTGACGGCCGCCGTGCGGCTGCCGCCATGATGATTCTTGACGGGGACCAGCGTCGCCGTGTCGTCACGGCCTGGGAAGCTGGCGCCGGCAAACGCTTGCTAGCGTTGACGCAGGCCGCCGCGCCCGCGAGCAGGTTATACGGCGCCCTGGCATTCAGCCCGGACGGCAAGCGCCTGGCGCTCGACGTGCTCGATGAAGGGACGAAACAGCTTCAATTGCACGTCTATGATCTGGCACAGGCCGACAGCCCGGCCCTGCGCATCGACCTCGACGACGCATTGCTGACCAGCCTGGCCTTCGATTCACGGGGAGACACGCTGGCGGTAGCCGACACGGCATCGCGCGTGCGCCTCTTCGACGCGAAAACGGGCAAGGCACTTCCCCACCAGACCATGCAGGGCTACGTCATGCAGCTCGCGTTCAGCCCGGATGGCAGCCGGCTGGCGGGCGCCAATCGCGACGAGCTTCGGCTCTGGGGCATTCCGTCTGGTCAGGAAATCGTCATCCTGCACTCGGCCATGCCGCGGCCTGGCGACAATGGCTTCAATCCGCAAGTTGCCTGGAGCCCGGATGGCAGCAAGCTGGTGGTAAGCAACTGGGAGGCCTCGCAGAGCGTGTGGGACGCGAGCGAGCGCGACACGCCGGCTGCCCGCGCGCGCGCTGCCGCAGCCGCCGATCAGCGCGCCGCCGCCTGGCACCTGGAGCACGCCGAGCGCGCCCAGCTTGCCCAGCAGCAGTCGTCCTTCGAACTGCACTGGAACCTGGTGCGCGAGCGCTCGGATCTCGGCGGCCACCAGTTCTATCAACGCGGCAACCTGCACGCGCGCCTGGGCGACTGGCCGCGCGCCCGCGCCGATTATCAGCAAGCCGCCCTTGTGCAGCCGTCCCCCGCGCCGCGCGACCACTTCCGGGCCGTCTGCCTGCAGCTACTGACCGGCGAGCCCAAGGAGGCGGCAACCGTGCTGGAGCCCTTCATCGCCGGCGCGCTGAGCTCGCGAACGTCCGAAACTCCGCTCCTGGCACTGCGCGGGCTGGCACTGATTCCCGATGGCAAGCGTGGCCAGGACTTGCGCACCCTGTCGGCCAAGGTAGCGGCAAATAAAAAGTTGCCCGCCGGCTGGCTGCCTCTCCACGTTCAAGCACTGGCGCACTATCGCCTCGGCCTGTTCGACGAGGCAACGCGACTGGCCCAGCAGTCCTTGCACGCGGAGGGGACGATCAACAACCGAGCCCTCCCACTCAACAACCTGGTTCTGGCGCTGGCCTACTGGAGACTGGACAAGAAGGACGAGGCGCGTCTTTGCCTGCAACGGGCAGAAGATTGGGTGGCGAGGCTCCAAGCGGCTCGTCCGTATCCTGAGGCAACACTGCTTGGTAGGAGCATGGTCGACGGCCTTGCCGTACACGTCTTGCTCGCCGAGGCCAGGCAACTCTTGGCAAAACACTGAGCATTGCTGTTGCGCGCGTGACATCTGGATGGGTAGAGGCACCGGTAATCCCTTGCCGGCGGAAACCAAGAACTGCGCCGTAATCGTAACGCCCAAAACGACTAACGGCGCAACCCATCTACGAGAGTGTCACCCACATGACTTCCTGGCTCGACTATTTGCGCGCGCGGCGGGGCAAGAACAAGAGCTGCCCCCGCTCGGCGCGTCTTCGCCTGGAAGTGCTGGAGGACCGCCTCGCCCCGGCAGTCTTCACCGTCACTAGCCTTGGCGATAACGTCGACGCCAGCGATGGCGTGTTGACCTTGCGCGAAGCGCTCGAGGCAGCCCAGGCGAATGGCGCCACGGCAGACACGATCGAATTCGCGGTCACCGGTACGATCGACATTGCCACCACCCTGCCCACGCTGAACAATGTCACGCTCGAGGGCCCGGGTGCAAACCTGTTGACGATCCGTCGAGTCAGCACCGATCCACTCGACGCCTATCGCCTGATGTCCGTGGTCGGCACCAGCGAGATCGAGGGCGTCACGCTCGCCAACGGCCTCGCTTCGGGCTCGGGGGGCGCGGCCGCGGGCGGCGCCATCGCCGCCAACGGCAACATCACCCTGCGCGGCGTACACGTCACCGGCAGTCGATCGCCGAGCGAAGGCGGCGGCGTCGCCGTCCTCAATGGCAACTTGATCGTCATCGACTCCACTTTCAGTAACAACTCGG
>JBFWSD010000127.1:0-10094 GCA_050248575.1 Gemmataceae bacterium | reverse complement strand
GCTGCTGGTCATCCGCACCGAGTCCAACTTCAATCAAGACCTGTTCGTGCTCGATATCGCCTCGGGCAACGCCAGACAGCTCACGCCGCACAAGGGCCACGTGCAATATCACAGCCCGTGCTGGTCGGGGGACGGCAAGTGGATCTACTGTGCCAGCACCGCGGAGGGCCGCGACCTGAACGGACTGGCCCGCATCGACGTGGCCACCTCCGAGCTCAGCTATATCGAGAAGCCGACGCATGAGGTGGAAGACGTTTATTCCTCGCCGCAGGGCCGCTGGCTCGGCTGGCTTGTCAACGTGGGCGGCCGTTCCGAGCTCAGGCTCCGCGAGGTCAAGAACGACCGCACCATCGAGCCACCCAAGCTGCCCCTCGGCGTCATCGATCACATCGAGTTCGCTCCCGATGAAACACAAGTGGCCATCTCCTTCGAAGGGCCGCGCTACAACAACGACATCTGGATCTGGGACCTGAAAGCGAACAAGCTGCGGCAGCTCACGCACTCCAGCCGCGCCGGCATTCCGTTTTCCAGTTTCGTCGAGCCCGAACTGATCGAATTCAAGACGTTTGACGAACGCAAGATCCCGGCCTGGTGGTTCCCGCCCGCCACGAAGGGGGACGGGCTGCCCCCCGTTATCGTCTATCCGCACGGCGGGCCGGAGAGCCAGACGCGGCCCCGCTTCTCATCCGTATTTCAATACTTTCTGCAAGCAGGCTATGGCATCCTGGCCCCCAACGTGCGCGGCTCGGCGGGCTACGGCACGGAATACATGAACCTCGACAACGTCCGCAACCGCATGGACAGCGTGAAGGATCTGGCCCACGCCGCCTACTGGCTGCGCGATCAGAAGAAAGCCGACCCGAAGCGGCTGGCCGTTTACGGCGGCAGCTATGGCGGCTTCATGGTGCTGGCGGCCGTGACCAACTATCCCGACCTGTGGGCCGCCGGCATCGATGTCGTCGGCATCGCCAACTTTGTCACTTTCCTGGAGAACACGGGGGCCTACCGCCGCGCTCATCGCAGCGCCGAGTATGGCAGCCTGGAAAGAGACCGCGAGTTCCTGGAGAAGATCAGCCCGATCAAGCACGTCGACAAGATCAAGTGCCCGATGCTGGTGATCCACGGCGCCAACGATCCGCGCGTGCCCGTGGGCGAGGCCGAGCAGATCGTGGCCGCCCTCAAGAAACGCAACGTCCCTGTCGAGTATCTTCGCTTCGAAGACGAAGGGCACGGGCTGGGTAAACTCAAGAACCGTCTGGAAGCCTATCCCAAGATGGTCGCTTTCCTCGACAAGTACGTGAAGAAGTGACCAGCCCAGCTTGCCAGGATTGCCTGCGTCACGACGGGCAGATCCGTACTACGTCCGCGCAACCTCAAGTGGCAACGATGGATGGACTGCCCGCACAATTCCCCTAAAGTTTCTGACCCGCACAGCCGATTCTTTCGGTAGGACCGGATTATCTTCTGGCGGGCGCGCCGGGCAGGCGCGTGGCCAGGATGGGGTGCGGCCTGCACACACGCGGGCCGTCCAGCTCAGGGGGAGTACCATGCGGCGCTGGCTTCTACTCTTCGCGGCGGCAGCTTCCTTGCTCGGCAACGTCGGCTGCTTCGTACCCATCTATTCCAGCAACCCCACGCAACGCATCGACGAGCTCCTCAACACCTCCGAGGACCTTCGGCAGATCTCTTACGAATGGCAGCGCATCTGGTTTGTCGACCAGCCCTC
Source organism: Gemmataceae bacterium (assembly GCA_050248575.1). Lineage (GTDB taxonomy): Bacteria > Planctomycetota > Planctomycetia > Gemmatales > Gemmataceae > JBFWSD01. Next base: position 8,368 of record JBFWSD010000127.1, on the reverse strand, counting down.
GCACATGACGCCGGAACGCGTTCACGGCGGCATCCAGTAACCCATCAGGTTTCATCCTGTCGCTTCACGTTCTCGACTTCCAGCACCAAATCGGCGCCGAAAGCGCCGGCGGGCGTGTGGAAGCCGGGCAGCGCATTCCCTTGCAAGATCCGTTCAACGACAGCAAGCGCAGTCAGCACGGTGAAGGTGTAACCTTCCGGGCCGCTCAGCCGGCTGATCGCTCTGCCGCCTGCATCATCGGTGACCTCGCCCCAGAGATGCGTCCAGCCCTGCGCGCGTTGCTCGTCGCCTGGCCCGCGCGGGCCGCTCTGAATCCGCCGCTTGAGGAATCCTTGCACCCAGCCAGCACGCAGGAGCCAGCCGAGCGCGGGCAGCAGCCGCGCGAACAGGCGCGTCGAAGCCGGCACCGCCGAGTACACCTCGATGTTGCCAATGCCTGTCGTGTAGAAGGCAGTGGACACGTCTCCCCAGGGAATGGTCATGGTCGTGACCGGGCCGCGGCCCAGATCGAGCACGCGCGTCTTCCAGGCGGCGGGCACGCGTTCGAGCCGGCCCGCTTTGCGAATCAGCCCGCCGTGGCCTGCGTGCTCCAGCATCGTGGTCAGGGTGCCGCGCGACAGGTCGCCGCTGGTCTGGATGGCCAGCGTGAGACGAGTGGCGGTCGGCAAACGACTCTTCAGATGAGCCGCCAGGCAATCGCTGGGCACGACGTCGAAGCCGATCCCGGGCAGGAGTACGATACCGGCGGCCCGTGCTTCCTCGGCCCGGTGGGCAATCCCTTCGAAGACGGCGATCTCCCCCGTGATGTCGAGATAGTGCGTGCGCGTCCGCAGGCAGGCATCGACCATGGGCCGATAGGTATGCGCAAACGGGCCGGCGCAATGCAACACGGCGGCCATCCCTTCCAGGATGTCATCGAGCAGTTTCGGCTCGTCCAGCGCCACGGGACGGGCGACAAGCCCCAGCTCGGTTGCGAGCTTGTCAACGGCTGCCGCATTGCGGCCCGACAGAACGGGCCGCTGCCCGCGGCGAACGGCCTCGCGAGCGATCAGCTCGCCCGTGTAGCCATTCGCGCCATAGATGAGGAAGTCTGCCATGTTGTCAGTCGCCAGTGGTCACTGGCTACGGACTCAGTCTTCGAAGAGGACGACGCTGGCCGTGAATCCATGAATGAAGTTCTGACCGCCCACCGGGCCAAGTTCACCCTGAGCGAAGAAACCGGCGACGGGGAGTTGCCCGGTCTCATCGCGGATGGCGCGGGCATCGTGATGCGGTTCGGCGAAGAGCCGGCTGCCCCGGCCGTTGCAGGTGAAGAGCAGGGCTCCGGCCGGCGCGCCGGACTGGGCCGCCTTGTCCATCTGCAAGAGCGTCTTCAGGTCCTCGTCGGCACTATCTGCGTCGCGGACGTGGAACTGGATGGTCTGCCCGACACGGACGCGGTCGCCGATGGCCAGGGCTCCCGTTTGCCGATCGATCCCCAGCACGTTGCGAACGAGGAAGTCGCCGCGCTGGAAAGTGTCTTGATACTCGTTGATGACGCGGCCCACGTGAAGCCCGCGCTGGACGAGCTGCTGTTCGGCTGGCGCCAGCTCGGGCCACAACTCTTGCAACTGCACCAGGGGCGGCTTGCCTCCCAGTTCCAGGATGATGTTTTCCTGCGCCTTGGTGATGACGAAGTGACGGCCGATGGGCCGGCAGCCCTGCGACACGATGCTGCGCACCTTGACCGCACCGGAAAGCAACACGCCGACGGCCCCCTGGTCGAGCACCCGGTCATCGAGCAAGAGTTGCTGGGCGCCCGGGCCGCGGTGCCCGCTCGACATGCCGCCCATCACACGCAGCCCGGGCCGCGCGTTGTTGATCTCGTTCAGGAACGCGTCGGCCGGAAACGTGTACGGGTCCCCCAGCAACAGCACAACCGACTCCTGCGGGTCCACTTCCATCAACTCGTCGGGCCAGCCCATCAGACTGTAGCCGTCCGGGGTGGCTTCGAACACAAGATGGAACGGATCGCGCTTGACCTCCCCGGGAAAACGTGCGGCCCACAGCACCAGCGCAGGCGCCTCTTCCACTTCCTGATCGTTGCCGACAATGGATTCGCCGCCGCAGCCCAGCAGACAACGCGCACCCAGACGCTCGCCTACGGTCTGGCCGATCTTCTCGACTGCCTGGGCATGATGCGGCGAGAAGAAGACCAGGGCCAGATCGGCGGTGCCATCGAGGGCTTGCCGCGCCTGCGAACAGACGGCGTCGAGAGCCTGGGCAGAATCGGCAAGCGTCGAAAGGGCTGCGGCAAACGGCATGTCGGCCTCCTCGTTCCGTGCAGATGGGCCCGATCATTCTACGAGCATGCCAGACTCACGACACCTCGATCTCGACGTCGCCTTGCCAGCTGCCGCCCGGAGGCAGCACGCGCCAGCCCGCGTCGACGCCTTGCGCCTGCAGGTTGATGGCGTCGGTGGTGCACGTGTAGGGCTCGATGCAGAAGGCTTGCCGATGCGGCGGCGTGAACACGACCACTTCGCGGTAATCCTTCGAAGCGCGTACCCGCAGTTCGGCGCTGCCGGGCTGTTGCTTCATCCGGCCCAGCTCGATCGTGCTGTCCGCACTGGCTGCCACGCGCAGGACGTCATCGAGATTCAGTTCGGAGTAGGGCCGCGGCTTTGTCAGGTCGCGGGCCGCATCGACCGGCAACTGCTTGCCCGTGGGCAGGTTCCCTTCCAGCTCCCAGAACTGGTCGGCCCGCTTGCATTCGACCAGGCAGTCTTCGGGCTTGCCGCCACTCGCGAGCGGCACCGAGAAATAGGGATGATAGCCCAGGCCGAAGGGCAGCGGCTTCTTGTCGGGATTGTCGACGACTGCCTCCAGCTTCAAGCTGCGCTCGGCGAGCCGGAAGGTGAGGCGGATGCGATAATCGGTAGGCCACAGCTCCAGCGACTCGGGGGCATCCTTGGCGCCGTGGAACTCGAGGCGCAGCCAGGCGGAGCCCGCCGCGCTGCCCTGATCGAGGACGCGCCACGGCTTGCGGCAAGCAAAGCCGTGAATGGCATTCTTCTTGGCCGGATCATTCTGTGGCAGCCGATACTCCTTGCCTTCCCAGGTGAAGGCGCCGTCGCGAATGCGATTGGGGAAGGGGAACAGGACCGGGATGCCGCTGCGCGTGGGCCGCCCGTCAGCGAACAGATCGGGGGCGGCATAGAGCAGGTCGAGGCGGCTGCCCGCGCCTTCGACCTGCCAGCGATAGCAGTTGCCGCCCAGGGCGGGCCAGATCTCGGCGCGGCTGCTGCCCACCTCGAGCAGATACACCGTGCCGTCCAGCCCGCTCGTGGTGCTTCTCTGTTCCGTGCGTACCGTTCCATTCATCCGAATACTCCTTCCGGCAATCTCAATTATCTTTTGACGCTCCCTTTCTCACAGCATACCATCGTGAGGGGGGCACGAACATATCACGGCGTGGGCGGGCAACATGAAACAGCGACCTTCAGCTTATCTCGAAGAGCGATGCGAGGTGTTCGAACGCGTGCTCGACAACTACCTGGCGGCCGAACAGGCCGCCACCCCGAGCGCGGACGATCTGCTCCTCTTTTTTTCCGGCCAGCTCCCCTTCTGGAACACCGAGATCGACGCCCTGATCGATTCCTTCGACGATTTCGAGCTGCGTGCTCAGTCGTGGCAATCGGAGCGCGGACTGGAAGAAGCGCTGCGCGGCCAGGGCCTCTATGTGCATAGCCGTGCCCTCAAGCACCTCAAGAAGAAGCAAGGCGACAAGAAGAGCGGCGGCACCAAGGTGGTTGCGCCCTTTGCCCGCCTCAACCGCGTCATCGAGAAGTGGAACCACTTGCTCAGCCTGGTCAACGAGAGGCTGCTGGCTGTCGACCAGGAGCTGGAAGACGCACCGCGCGAACGCGAGCCCTTCGACCTCGGCAGCCTGCGCAAGACCGTCAAGAAATGACCCGTCCGGAGAGGCCAGGGATGTCCAGCAAGGTTCCGACCATCGTCGCGAGGCTGCGTGACCAGTATCCCGACGCGCGCTATGAGTTGAATTTCGACAGCCCGCTGCAACTGCTGATCGCCACCATCCTGGCGGCCCAGTGCACCGACGAGCGGGTCAACACCGTCACTCCCGGTTTGTTCCAGCGTTATCCCACGGCCCGCAAGCTGGCGGATGCCGAGCAGGCCGAGCTCGAAGAACTTGTCCGCCCCACCGGCTTCTACAAGCAAAAAGCAAAGTCGATCAAGAACTGCTGTCAGAAGCTCGTCGCTGACTTTGGCGGCGAAGTGCCGCGCACCATCGAGGAGCTGGTCACCTTGCCGGGCGTGGCCCGCAAGACAGCCAACGTGGTCCTCAACATGGCGTACGGCATCGCCTCGGGGATCATTGCCGACAGCCACGTGATTCGCGTGAGCGGGCGGCTGGGCTTGACCACGGAGAGTGACGGCGACAAGGTCGAGCGCACTCTCCTCGGCCAGGTGCCGCAGCGCGACTGGATCCAGTTCGGCGCGTCGATGGTGCTGCACGGGCGGTATACGTGCACGGCCCGCAGCCCGGCCTGCGGCGACTGTGTGCTCGAAGACCTGTGCCCGAAGGTCGGTATCGAGGACGGCTCGGGCAAGTCAGGCAAACCTGCCACGCCGCCGGCGAAGAAAGCGTCGTCGAGCAAGGGCAAGCAAGGCCCGACCGCGCGCGTCCGGCACATGTCGTCCGCGGCCTCGGTAGGGCCGGCCGGGCGGCCCTTGCGTGAGCTCTTGCCCGAAGATTGGCGGCGTGTCTTGCGCGACGAGTTTGCCAAGCCCTACTTCGCCAGGCTGGAAGATTTCGTGATGACGGCGCGGCAGCAAACCACCGTCTTCCCACCGGAAGAAGACACGTTTCGTGCCCTGCACCAGACGCCTTATCAGCAGGTCAAGGTGCTGCTGCTCGGGCAAGATCCCTATCACGATGACGGGCAGGCCCACGGACTTTGCTTCTCGGTGCGACCCGGCGTGAAGCCGCCCCCCTCGCTCGTCAACATGTACAAGGAGCTTCACGCCGACCTGGGCTGCAAGATCCCGAACAACGGCTGCCTGCTCCCCTGGGCCAGGCAAGGAATGCTGCTGCTCAATGCCGTTTTGACCGTGGCAGCGCACCAGCCCGCCTCGCACGCCAAGCAGGGCTGGGAAACTTTCACCGATGCAATCATCAAGTCTCTGAGTGACCGGACCAGCCCCGTCGTTTTCATGCTCTGGGGCGGCTACGCGCAGAAGAAGGAAAAGCTCATCGACGCCGCTCGGCACCGCATCTTGAAAGCAGCCCATCCCTCGCCGCTCTCGATGAAGAAGTTCATGGGCAGCAAGCCGTACTCGGCCGTCAACGCCGCCCTTGTCGAACTGGGCCATCCTCCCATCGACTGGCAAATCCCCGACGCCTGATCACCCGAGTGACACTGACAGACTGATTTGGCATGGAGCATGAAGGGAGACGCACCGCTGCGCGCCCGAGCAATGGAACGGGAGAATCTCAATGGGGCCAGCCGACCTGCTTACACAACCGCGTTCCTGCCTGGTTTACCCCACGGGTCATGCGGTCGGCTCGGCCCCCATTGATTCGGGCTGTCGCGGGCAGAAGGGGCGAGGGTGAAAACGCTGGCGCCGCTCTGGCGCGATTCTCACCCTTATCCCTTCCCCCCGCGACGATGTCAGAACAAGCCCTGGATCACATCCCCCTGGCACAGGCGCAGCGGGCGGCCCAGGTAGTCGCGCAACTCGGTATCGAGCGGGATGCCGAGGTTGTGATAGATCGAGGTCACCAGGTCCATCGGCGTGACCGGATTTTCGGATGGATAGGCGGCATGGGCATCGGACTTGCCGTGGATCTGCCCGCCGGGAACGCCGCCGCCGGCCACGACGGCGGAGTAGACGCGGGCCCAGTGGCCGCGGCCGCCCTTGTCTTCGATGCGCGGGGCGCGGCCAAACTCGCCCATGCACACGACGAGTGTATCTTCCAGCATGCCGCGCTGGGCCAGGTCCTCCAGCAAGGCGGAAAAGCCCTGGTCGAGCGACGGAGTTAGCTTGGGCAGCTTCTGCTTGTTCTCGTAATGCAAATCCCAGCCCTGGTTGACCGCTTCCTCGCCGCTCCAGTAGACGGTGACGAGGGGCACTTCGTGCTCGATCAGCCGGCGGGCCAGCAAGGCGGCCTGCCCGAACTTGTGCCGCCCGTAGCGATCGCGCAACGGCGCTGGTTCAGCGTCGAGGTTGAAGGCTTCGCGGCACTGTGGCGACAGGAGCAGGTTGAAGGCCCGTTGCTGATGGGCGTCCATGTGGCGGATGGCGCCCGCGCGGTGCAGCCCTTCGGCCTGGCGTTCGAGCCCTTCCAGCAAGAAACGCCGCTGGGCCATGCGCGCGGTGGGCACTTCCTTGGTCCCCTCGAGAGCACGTACGCGGAAGTCGGGCCGGCTCGGATCTTGCAAGATCCGGAAAGGATCGTGTTGCTTGCCGAGGAAGCCGCCCCCTTCGCCCGCGAAGGTCTTGCGATACATGTCGAGCAGCCACACGAAGGGAGGCACATTGCCGTTGCCCGGCCGCAGTTGCGAGATGGCCGAGCCCATGCACGGAAAATCGTCGGCCGCCGGCGGAATATCATCGCGATCGACGCGGGCGTTTTTGTGGCCGGTGAGGGCCAGGTAGACGCCCGGCCCGTGCGCGCCGCCCGCGTATTCATCGGTGACCGACCGGATGATGCTGTAGCGCTGCGCCTGCTTGGCCAGCAAGGGCAACTGCTCGCTGATCCGGATGCCGGGCACGCTGGTATCGATGCCGCCAAAGACGCCCCGTACCTCGGCGGGCGCATCCGGCTTCAAGTCGAAAGTGTCTTGCTGTGGCGGGCCGCCGGCCAGGAACAGCAGAATGCACGAACGCGCCTTTTGCTTCCTGGTGGCTGCCGCCGCGCGGCCCCGATACAGTTCGGGCAGGGCCAGCCCGGCCATGCCGAGGCCGCCGAGTTGCAAGAACTCGCGGCGGTTCACGCCATCGCACAGTCGGTAGGTTGATCCAGGCAAATGTAGCATCGCACGCCCCTCTCAGATGAGTTCCTTGATGGGAGTGCTATCGTCCAGCAAGTGCACGGGCCGGCCTTGCAGGTCGGGCACCGAGGTGTGATCGGGATCGTAGCCGAGCACGCGATAGACCGTGGCCAGCACGTTTTGCGGCGTGTAGAAGAAGCCCTTCGGGTTCTCGCCGCGCGGATCGGTGGCGCCGACAACCTGCCCGGTGCGGAGTCCGCCGCCCGACATCAGTGCGAAGCCCGATTGCGGCCAATGATCGCGGCCGGCGGTCGTCCCCTTCTGCGTGCCGAGGCGCGGGGTGCGGCCCATCTCGCCCCACACGACCACGACCACGTCCTTGTCGAGGCCGCGTTCGTAGATGTCGCTGAAGAGGGCGTACAGCCCTTGATCGAGGTGGGGCAGCAGCGGGCGCAGGCATTTGTAAATGTGATCGTGGTGATCCCAGTGCGGGTTGCAGCCCTGCGGCACGGGGTCGGGATTGTAGAACGTGGTGGTCACCACGGGCACGCCCGCTTCCACCAGGCGGCGGGCCAGCAGTAGTTTCTTGTTCTTGCCGTACTTGTCGCGCACCCTGGGATCTTCCTTGTCAACGTCGAAGGCGTCGCGGGCCTGCGGCGAGCTGATCATCTCCAGGGCCTGGGCATGGAAGGCGTCCATGCCGGCGACGCTGCCGCGGGCATCGTCGACGGAACGATGGATGCTGTCGAAGGTCTTGAGGAGCTGACGCCGATCTTGCAGCTGATCGGCCGTCACGCCCTTGACCAGGGCCAGGCTCTGCCCTTTTTGCCCGCCGCGGCCGGTGGCCTCGAACGGCTTGTGGGCGTTGCCCAGGAACGCGGTGTAATCCTGGATGCCCAGCGAAACGTAAGGGGGCAGCTTGCCCATGATGCCCGCTTCTTGACGCAGCTTGCTGACCACCGCGCCGATGTCGGGCCGATCTTCACGCACGAAGCCGGTGAGCAATTCGGGGGGCGTGTGGCCCTGCTGCTTGAAGTGCATGTTGCGGATGATCGCGAACCTGTCGGCGACCTTCGCCTGCAAGGGGAACAGCTCGCACAGGTCCATGCCGGGAACATTCGACGCGATCGGCTTGAACTCGCCGCGAAACTCGGCGGGCGCCGCGGGTTTCAAGTCGTACATGTCCATGTGACTGGGGCCGCCAGAAAGGCAGATCATGATGACCGATTTGTTGCCCGTTTCGGGGCGAACGGCCCCCTGGGCCTTCAAGCGCAGCAACTCGGGGAGACTCAGGCCCGCGCCGACGCCAAGTGCGCCGACCTTCAAGAAATCGCGCCGCGACAGGCCGTCGCAGTAGCCTTTGCCCTTGG
>JBFWSD010000126.1:0-10153 GCA_050248575.1 Gemmataceae bacterium | reverse complement strand
ACGCGGCTCCTGTGCGAAAAGCTCGCCAGCCTGGCACGGCCCCCGAAGGTGCTGGTGTGCGCCTCGGCGGTGGGCTACTACGGCCCGCGCGGCGACACCAAGGTCGACGAATCGAGCGACCCCGGGCAAGGCTTCCTCGCTGAAATCTGCAAGGATTGGGAAGCGGCCTGCAGCCCGGCGCGGGCCAAGGGGATCCGCGTGGTCAATGCCCGCATCGGCGTGGTGCTCAGCCCGCAAGGAGGCGCGCTGGCCAAGATGCTGCTCCCCTTCAAGATGGGCGTGGGGGGCGTGGTCGGCTCGGGCGAACAGTACATGAGCTGGGTGGCCCTCGACGATGTGGTGGGTGCACTTCACCACGCGCTCATCACCGAGCCCCTCTCCGGGCCGGTCAACGTGGTGGCGCCGGCCCCCGTGACCAACTACGGCTTCACGAAAATCCTGGGCAAGGTGCTGGGCCGGCCGACCGTGTTGCCGATGCCCGCCTTCATGGCCCGCCTGGCCTTCGGCGAGATGGCCGACGAACTCCTCCTCACGGGCCAGCGCGTCGAACCGAAAAAACTGCTCGATTCGAACTACGCTTTCCGTTACCCCGACCTGGAAGGAGCCCTCCGGCACCTGCTCGGCAAGGAACTGGAAGTGGTGGTGACCGCAAACTAGCACTGGCCGCTGCCCGACAACTTCTGGCTGACGATTGTGTCTACCACATCGGAACCACCACTCTTACAAGCCCGGACGCGGGAACCGGCCCGCGCGCGCTTCGATGCCATCGAGTACACCAGCCGCGTCGAGCCCGCCGACGATCGATGTGCCGTGATCACTGTTTTCATTGCTTTCTGACTCGCCACTGAGAACCAGATTTGTTGCGCCCTTTCAGGGCTTTGTCTATACTCAACGCCCTGTCCCTGGGCGACGCCGAAGGACACTTCCTGCTGGAAGTGTCCTTCGGCTCTGCCCTGGGCTGGTTTGTTTCACCCCGTTGGGGTGACGTTTCTGAGTCCTTCGCGGACAACGGTGTCTGCCGAAGTGTTTTCATTCGTGTCGATTTGTGAAGATTCGTGGTTCACAAATCGGCCCGGTCTCGAGCTTCGACGTTCACAAACAAAGAAGAGCGGCGTCCCGAATGGCACTTGCATGGAATCCCATTGAGCTGCGTCCCCTTTTCCTTAGACCCCAGCCAGCCTGAAGGGCTCGAAACAAACCAGCCCAGGGCAGAGCCGAAAGGCACTTCTCCCAAGAAGTGCCTTTCGGCGCCGCCCTGGGTAAGGGCCACCCATGAACGAAGCCCTGAAAGGGCGCAACAATGCCGGCAACACGTCCGTATCGGGATGGACGGGCTGATCGAAGAGATCCGCCACGAGGAGATACCAGGAGAAAGAGAACGTCTTCAGGAATTCGAACGCCGAAGCAGTGGCATAGTCTTCGGCATCGAGCGCCCGCGCCAGGCGAGTCGAGCTGGTGACAGCATCCGGCGCCATCCACTCCTCCCGCCGCCTGCTGGCCACTGATCACTGGCCACTGCTAGTAACAGCGGCAGGCCACGACGGTGATGTTATCGCTGCCGCCCGCGTTGTTGGCCTGGTCGACGAGGTGATGGGCCAGGAATGCACCCGAGGGCTGCGCCCCGCGGATGATCCCTTCGAGCTTCGGGCCGTCGATGTGTGCATGCAGGCCGTCGCAGGCGACGACCAGCCAGTCTCCCAGCGATAGCTTGAGCTGATACGAAGCGGGCTCGACGTCGGGCTGCCGCCCCACCGCCTGGGCCACTTCGTTCTTGGCCGGATGATTGAGCGCCTGTTGCGGCGTGAGCTGACCGGCCGCCACCATCTTGGCCACCAGCGTTTGATCCTGGGTGAGCTGGCTGAGCTTGCCCGAGCGGCAACAGTAGATGCGCGTATCGCCGACGTGGCCGGCCACGAGCTGGCCGTTGTAAATGATCACCACTTCCAGCGTGGCCCCCATGCCGCGCGCGCCCGACTCGGTCTGTGCCTTCTGGTGGCATTCCTTGTTGGCGGCCTTGATCGCGCCCACGATGGCGCCGTTGAGGGTGGCCGGCGAGGTATCCTTGACCTGCCCGCCGACGATGCCGCCGAGCAAACGCGACAGGCTATTCACCACCGCGTGCACGATGATGTGGCTGGCCTTGTCCCCTGCGCCGTGGCCACCCATGCCGTCGGCGACCACGATCAGGGCCAGCTCTTGCCGGCGTTCCAGGCTCGACCAGCTCAGATACTGAATCGCGTAACTGTCTTCATTGCGATTGCGCACCTGACCGACCGAGGTAGAAGCGCCAATGTCGAGTCGAAAGACACCGGAAGCCGCGGGCTGCGGCGGCGACCAGTTTCCCGCCGGGGCCGGTGCCGCCGCCCGCGCGGCAGGCGCCGGTGCGGGAGCGGGCGGTGGGGCCGCATTCGGATCGGGCCGGTTCAGCAAGGCATCCACATCGCCAAAATCGAAGTCGTCATCCTCGATCTGCTCGGCCATCGGCGCAGGCGGCGCAGCGGCCGTGGCGGAACTCGCGGGCGCGGGGCTTTGCGGGATCGACTGCCCTTCCATCTTGCTGAAGGGCATCAGCGCGCGGAACATCCCTTTGAGCCCGCCCGCCTTTTGCTCCTGCGGCGGGGGCGCGCTCCGCACCGTGAACGGCTGCCGACAACGACCACAGTTCACCATCGTCCCGAAGTGCTGCTCGCTGATCTGGCACAGACTGCCGCAATGCGGACACTGGATGTTGACTGGCAACAGACAAACTCCCACTGAGTGAGGGCCACCCCCTCGCGACCTTCGATCCGAGTCCTTGAAAGCGAGTCCTGCTTGCGTTCCCTATACCCTAAAATAGGCGACTCACCGGGAGATGCAACGAAAAAGAACAAGAAATGAAGCCGACGCCCCGCCGCGACACTCACCATCCCACCATCTCCCCAACCCGCTGTCTGTCGGAAGCGGCGAACTCCTCTTTGCGTTCATGACAGACACACCTGACAACTAATTTCACGCCGCCCGGATCAGAATTGATGGTAGTCAGCGGATGAATCACTCTTGATGGAGGCAAGGGGCCGCCCGGCGCTTGCACACTCGTGATGTGATCAACGGTGGTGTCGACGGCCCGATCCTTGCCGTGTCATCAACTTTGGAGTTAACGCCATGCCTGAAACGAGTTGGCGCCTGTGTGCAAAGTCTGTTTGTATGCAAACGGAGGTCATTGCCGGCCGACCCTTGCACACTTGCCATGCCAGTGTTTTTTGGAGTTAACAATATGCCCAGAAAAGACTTGCGTCCAGACGTACAAAGGCCGTCTCTGTGCAAGGGCCGGTGTGCAATCGTGGGTCAGCGCAATGTGGTGCGGAACTGTGCTTTCGGATTCGGGCCTGGTTCACGCCACTTCGGCGTATTCGGCCCGGGAAAACCAGGCCATGCCGAGCAGCAGGAAGGCCACCGTCAGCCCCATCAGCGTCCACCAGGCGGTGACGCTGTCCACGGGCAAGAACACGGAGCCGGGCTGCGGCTCGACGCCCACGCTGCGGGCTTCATCGAACATCAGGCAACGGGCGTAGAAGCCAATGCTCACCCGCTTCATGTAGCCGGGCAAGTTGCCCAGAAAGGTCTCGAGGAAGAAGGAGTAAACGATGGCCACCACGGCGGGCCGGCGGAACATGGCCCCCATGGCATGAAAGAGGGCGGCAAACGCCAGGCTGCTCCACAACACCGCGGGCCAGTAGAGTCGAAACGCCAGCCAGCCCGGCTCGCCGCCCGCCCAGCATATGACCAGAAAACCGAACAGGTTGAGGCCAAGCACCCAGGGCAACACCGCGCTGAAACGAGCCAGGTAGATGAGCCCGCGCGGCATCGGCCTGCTCAAGAGCCAGGTCAGCGTGCGCGACTCGCGCTCGCCGCCCAGCGACTCGGTCGCGAAGCTCAGACTCCAGATCGGCAGCAAGAAGCTGACGAAGATCGAGTAGACCACCCAGTTGGAGAAGACCATGAATCCCGATTGATCCAGGGCTGCCTGCGTGCTGCTCACGAACATGGCACTGAGAGCCATCGACCCGGCGTCGGCGGGCAAGGCCAGCGCGTGCCGCGCTTCCTGGTGAATCAGTTCGAAGCTGGGTCCGATGCGGCGCGGCGAGCGCCAGTGCTTGGTGTTCCAGCGGTCGCGCGCCGTGTTGACGGCCACCACCAGAGTCATGAAAGCGAGGAGCAAGAGCGCGATGACGACCATCTGCCTGGCCCGCGCCTGCCGCTGGAAGCTGAAGGAAACGAGTGACCACCAGGCCCGCCATAGTGATGCTGCCGGTGCGGACGTCGCCTCCGCCCGGGTCTCGAGCTCGGTCATCGGCGTCCTCCCAGCAGGTAGCCGAGGACGGCCGCCGCCGATTCGTCGAGCGTCTCGAGATGGCAGATCTCGAGGTTCTCCTCGAGCACCAGGCGCGTGAGGTCGGTGAAGAAGCGGCGCGGGTTGCGCGCCCGCACGACCAGGGCCTCGTTGGCGCCCAGCTCGACGCCAGCGACGTCGGCCATGGCGATGAGCAGCGCGGCCAGCCGCCGCAGCTCGGTTGCCTCAATCAGGATCGACAAGGGCTGATCGTCGAGCAGGGCCCGGATGCGTTCCAGCGGCCCGACCGCGGCGATCCGACCGTGAACCATGACCGCCACGTGATCGGTCAGCTTCTCCAGCTCTTCGAGCTCGTGGCTGGAGACCAGCAGGCACTTGCCCGCGGCGGCCAGCTTGTGGAAGAGGGCAATCATCTCCTGGCGGCCGATCGGATCGATGCCCGCCATCGGCTCGTCGAGGAGGAGGAGGACAGGATCGTGTACCAGCGCCTGGGCCAGCTTGATGCGCTGTCGCATCCCTTTGGAGTAGCCCCCCACCTTGCGCTTCGCATCGGAGGTGAGGCCGACCAGCTCGATCATGTCGGCGGCGCGGCGGCGCGCGTCGCGCGCCGACAGCCCGCACAACCGGGCCATCGTCTCCACGAACGCTTGCCCGGTCATGTCCTCGTAGAGCACGTCGCTCGACGGGCAATAGCCCACGTGCCGCTTGGCTGCCGCCGTCCAGCCGTCGTGGCCGCGGATCTGCACGCTGCCAAGATCGGGGCGCAGCTGACCGGCCGCCAGCCGCATGAAGGTGCTCTTCCCCGCCCCGTTCGGGCCGACCAGCCCGGTGATGCCGGCCCGCAGCTCGAGCGTGACCTGGTTGAGGCCGATCACGGCCCCGTACCATTTCGACACGCGTTCGAAGAGCAATGCCGGCGCGGCCCCGCTGGCGCGCGGGCGCTCGCGCGGATCGAGCTGAACTTCGCCCCGTCCACGCGTCGCTTTCTCGCCCTGTCGAGTGTCGAGGTTCACGCCACCACTTCCACGGCACGGATGCGCCGATTCAAGTACACGAGACAGATCAGGCAAACGCCGCCCAGGACGACGGCCGCCTCCCAGACTTCCGGCTGCGGCGTGGGCCGGATCGCCTCCGGTTCCAGCCCGAGGCACGTGCAGCCAACGAGATACATGCTGTTCCAGACGTCGAGCAGCCGCCAGCGGGCATCGTAGTGCAGCCCGTTGACCAGTGCCGACGCCAGCAATCGGAGAAAGAAGAAGAGGGTGGTCCAGGTCATGATCAAGGGCACCGTTTTCCGCACCCACGTGGCCACTTCCACCAGCATCAAGCTCAGGCAGACCGTCATCACCAGGCCATACGCCAGGATGCCGGGCACCAGCGGATTGATGGGCAACACAACAGCGAAGGGCTCGACCCCTACGGTCCAGCCGTCGGCAATGAAGTAGTCCCACGAATCGAGCAGCCCGTATTGCACGAACAGGACAAGAGCGGGCAGCGTCGTGGTCAGGTTGACCAGCACCGCCACCGCCAGGCACTTGCCCAGCAAGTAATGCCAGCGGCCCAGCGGCTTGGAGAGATAGAAAGGCAAACTGCGATGATGAAAATCGTTGCCCACCAGCAGCGCGCCGGCGAAGGCCAGCACGATCATCACCATGTAGCCCTGCCACCAGAAGAAGGCGCGAAAGGTGTAGGGCGAGCCGTTCAGGCGCAGGCGATCGCGAAACAGGCTGATGAGCTTGCCCGGGTTGGTGTTGACGATGCCGACGCGAACGGTGCCGTCGCCGACCTGGCTCTCGGCCCAGGCCAGCAGGTACTGCCCGAAAAAGAACATCAGGAAGATGATCAGGGCCAGGCTGTAGAGGACCCAGAAGAACTTGCGGCGGAAGAGCAGCCGCAGCGAGACGCGGGCGATGGCGAAGACGCCGGCGAGAGGGCCGCGTGCTTCGCCCTGCCAGCTTCGATAACGCAGCAGATCGACGGGACGGTTCAGGCTCCGCTCCGCGGGCGCCTGCTCCTGGCTCTCGATGTGCTGGGCTGCAATCTCCATGCCGCTCCTCGCTCACTTCTGGGCGCCGTCCTCGGCAACCACGCGATGGAACAACTCCTCCAGGTCTTCGTCGTCGCGCTGCAGGCCGCGGATGGCAATCTTGTGATTGTCCGCCAGGGCGAAGAAGGCGCGATTGGCCCAGCCGACGGGCACCATGACGCGATATTCGCCCCGCCCATTGTCGTGCAGAACCTGCACGCCTTCAAGCCGCAGGTCGTCGAGGAAGCCGTTGGGATCTCCCTGAATCTGCAAGCGGTAGCGATCGTGTCGGCTGGCGCGAAGTTCGGCGACGGCCCCCTGGCGCAGCACCCTGCCCTTGTGGAGGATGACCACGTGCTGGCAGACTCGTTCCACGTCCCCCAGGAGATGAGTGGACAGGATGAGCGACTTCTTCTGATCGCGAGCCAGGTTGAGCAACAGCGTGAGCATGGCGTCGCGGCCCGCCGGGTCGAGCCCGCTGGTCGGCTCGTCGAGCAAGAGCAGCTCGGGATCGTGTACCAGCGCCTGGGCCAGCTTGAGCCGCTGCTTCATGCCGGTGGAGTATTCATCGAGGGCGCGATAGCGGGCATCCTCGAGCTCGAGATAAGTGAGGACTTCGTGTGCCCGGCGCAGGGCCTGGGCCCGGGGCATCCCGTACAGTTCGCCGGCCAGAGCCACATACTCGGCACCCGACAGCCCGGGCACGAACGCATCGGCCTCGGGCATGTAGCCCACCTGGCGGCGCAGCTCGGCGCCGGCCGCTTCGCGCAAGTCAAAGCCCAGGACCCGTCCGCTTCCTCCAGAGGGTGTGACCAGACCAAGAAGGATCTTCAGCAAGGTGGACTTGCCCGCACCGTTGGGGCCAAGCAGCCCGATGCGGCCCCCTTCCAGACGAAGGGAGATATCTGCCAGCGCGCGATGCTGTGCGTAGGAATGGCTGAGCCGATCCAGCTCGATGAACATGGCCTCTCCGGATCCGAACCCTCACGAACACAGCCCATTGTAGTAAGGGTTGCCCGGCGACACATGCACGAAACTTCACGATTGTCAGCTGCGCGGGAAGATCGAGAGAAGATTTGCGCATTGGTGAGGTTAGATTGAAGGGGCCAATCGTGGAAAAAAATCCGCCAACGACGGGGACTTGGGTGAGTTTTTCATTGAGATGCCGCGTGTCCCGAAATATAATGACTTTATCGTTGCAAGTCTGTTACACCGTGATCAGAATCACGCGCAATGAGTTAAAAACCGGGGAAGTGACTTCTGTTCAGAGGTCCTGCCCGTTCACTCGCCTGTCTGGCTCGATGCATCGTTGGAACAGAGAGAGTGGATTCGTCCAGGCAGAAAGGTCAGTTTCATGATGAAAGTCAGCCTCGTCATTGCGCAAGGCAACTCGGAAGGAAAGGTCATCCCGATCACCATGTCGCAGTTCGTGATCGGCCGTGATCCGCAATGCCACCTGAGACCTGCCAGCAATCTCGTCAGCAAGAAGCATTGCGCGGTCGTCGTCGAACCTACACGGGTCATCCTCCGCGACTTCAACAGCACCAACGGCACCTTCCTGAATGGCGAAGGGGTCAAGGGTGACAACGAGCTGCATAGCGGCGA
The DNA here is from genome assembly GCA_050248575.1 of Gemmataceae bacterium. Classification (GTDB taxonomy): domain Bacteria; phylum Planctomycetota; class Planctomycetia; order Gemmatales; family Gemmataceae; genus JBFWSD01. Next base: position 2,192 of record JBFWSD010000126.1, on the reverse strand, counting down.
CCAGATCCGGGTTGGCCCGCTCAAGTTCAAGATCAACATCGAGTCGAGCGTGCCCGTCAACAAGACCACCCCGCTGCCCAAGCAGAAGGACGACGCACTCTCCGACGAGGCCATCGCCAACCTCTTGCTTGACATGCAAGACGAGGAAATCCCGACGGGCAACACCACCACCGAGGTCGATGTCTCCGAGCTTCTCCGGGCCGATCAGGAACGCCAGCATGCCAAGGTCCAGCGTCAAGAAGAGGGCTCGGGCAACACCCGCCAGGCCGCCGAAGACATCCTCCAGAAATACGCCCGCCGCAACCGCAAGTAATCCCGATCTCCTCGAATCATCAAGACGCCGGCTCATCAGCCGGCGTCTTCTTTCGTGGTTCCGCCGCCACGCCCGCGACCTGCCCTGGCGCCGCTCGCGCGATCCATATCCCATCTGGATCAGCGAGATCATGCTGCAGCAGACCCAGGTCGCAACGGTCATCCCCTACTTCGAGCGCTTCCTGCACGCGTTTCCTTCCGTCGACGCTCTTGCCCGGGCCGAGGAGGCCGAGGTCCTCCGCCTCTGGGAAGGGCTGGGCTATTATCGCCGTGCCCGCAACCTGCACCTGGCGGCCCAGGTTCTTGTCGCCAGCCACGACAGTGTCTTCCCGCCCGATGCCGACGCGGCGAAGGGGCTGCCCGGCATTGGCCGCTACACCGCCAACGCCATCCTCTCGCAAGCCTTCGATCAGCGCTTGCCGATCCTTGAATCGAACAGCGTGCGCTTGCTGAGCCGGCTCTTCGGCCGGCGCGAAGATCCGCGCCGCGGCCCGGGCCAGGCCTGGCTCTGGCAAGCCGCGGAACGGCTCTTGCCCGATCGTCACGCGGGCGATTTCAACCAGGCCGTCATGGAACTTGGCGCTCTCATCTGCACGCCCGAAGATCCCGATTGTGGCTCCTGCCCGCTAGCCGACGTTTGTGAGGCGCATCGGCTTGGCTTGCAGGCGTCGATCCCCGTCCGGGCCGTCAAACCCGCCACGATAGAGATCGAGGAGGTGGCCATCGTCCCGACCCGGCGCGGGCAAGTCTTGCTGGTGCAGCGGCCCGCCTCCGGGCGCTGGGCCAATCTCTGGGAATTTCCACACGGGCCTGTACATGCTGGAGAGTCGAACCAATCGGCTGCCCAGCGCCTGCTCGCGGAGTTGACCGGGCTGGAGGGCCACATCGGCAACCAACCTCCCTTCCTCAGCCTTCGCTACTCGGTGACGCACCATCGGTACGCGATGACCTGCCTGCGCGCACACGTTGCCCGCGGCCGCTTCCGGGCAGGTGCCTATGAGCAGGGCCGCTGGCTCGACGCCGATCAGCTTGCCGATTTTCCCGTCAGCGCGCCTCAGCGCCGGCTGGCCCGGGCACTCATTGCAATGAAGACGTGACGTGCGCCTGGCCGTGCGATAACATGCTCCTTCACCAAGGCGATGAATCCGCACCAGCGAGACAACCAATGTCTGCTCAAATCCGACCCGCCACACGCGCCGACCTGCCCGCCATCGTCGCCATGCGCGACGACCTGAACCTGCACGAGCTGAAGGGCTGCCCGCATGCTTCCATTGTGCGTATGGAGCTCGACCCGTTCACGAAGGTCTGGGGCCACACTTTTGATAGCCCGGGCTACTGCTGGCGCCTCGTCGAGCTCGACGGCAAACCGGTCGGCTACGGCATGATCTACCTGCTGTCGCCGCGTCTCGAACCGCCCATCGCCTATGTACAATGGGCCTATGTCGCACCGACCTGCCGCCGGCTTGGCCTCGGCGAACGACTGATGGGCGACCTCGCTGACTGGGCCAAGCAACAAGGCGCTGGCCGCATCGAACTTCAGTTCATCGACGGCAATGAGATCGCTGAAGGGTTTTGGATGAAGATGGGCTTTCAGCCCTATGCCCGCCGCTGCGTGCGTTATTTGCCTTGACTGTCCCGGTAGGTAAGCACTCCGCAAGGCGCCTCGGCGAGGACGTCGGAGGCGACACTGCCCATGAGCATGCGGCTCAGCCCGCCACGGCCGTGCGTCCCCATCACGATCAAATCAACCTCTTCCTCGCGGGCCAAGGCCACGATCTCCTCGCCTGGACTGCCATCACGCCAGACACACTCGACCCTGGCAGAGCCCGCGCGCTTCTCGACTCCATGAAAACGGCGTACCAGTACGGCCTGGGCAAAGG
>JBFWSD010000125.1:0-10155 GCA_050248575.1 Gemmataceae bacterium | reverse complement strand
GGTTACCTCGATCGCTATGTTCAAGCCATGATGCAAGCTCATCACGACAGTTCCTCTCCGGCGCCCGCGGACGAGACGAGGGCAGCACTGATCCAAGCGCTCGCCCGGGCCGTGTTCCAAACGGCCATGCAGCTGTCGGGGAAGCCTCTGGTGGTGGACAAGATCACTCCTTATGAAGGGACCGTTACCACGGTGGTTGCCTCACTCAAGCAGTTCTTCCCTGAAGCCCGCATCGTGCTGCTGCTGCGCGACGGACGCGATGTGTTGACGAGTGGCGTCTTTCACTGGTTGAACAAGCACAAGCGCGGCAGCGTCGAGAGTGAACTGGTCAAGAACCGGCGTGCTATCTTCCTGGGGCAGGGGCCCCGGATTCACAACCTGCCACGCTTCTTCAGCGATGAGGAGATCCGCCACTGGGCACGCCACTGGGCCCAGATCCTCGACGCTCTTCATTCCTGTGCCGACCTCGTCATTCGCTACGAGGACATGGTCGCGGGCCACCTGCACGTGCTGCGTGCGCTGAGCCGTTGTCTTGGCGTCAACGAGGCGCGAAGTTGTCTCGAACGCTGCGTGCAAGCGAGCACGTTCGAAGTCATGTCGGGCGGGCGGGCACGCGGTCAGGAACTGCCCGCTGCCCATGTGCGCAAGGGGATTGTCGGCGACTGGCGCAACTACTTCACGCAGCGCGACGGCCAGATCTTCAGTGAGGAAACCGGGCGCTGGCTGATCGAAACAGGCTATGAGAAAGACGAGCGCTGGTGGCAACGCGCTCCGGGTCGGCTGGGCGACAGAACTCGCGTTGCTGCTTGACGGCGAAACTGGAGGATACGTCATGTCAGCTCCTGTTTTGCTGGCAGAACCAATCGCTTCGCGGCCCTGTCGAGCCATCGACTGGCCGGCGCTGGATGCCCAGGCCTGGAAGGCCACGCGACACTGGGAAAAGGGCATTCTGCAGCGCTGTCCAGGCGAAAAATGGCGGACGCTTGCCGAACTGTCGCGCAGCTTTCTGTGGGACAAGGTGGCCCGCGCGCTGCGTCGCTCCTGCATCCCGGCTTCGTGGGAGCCCAGGGCCAACGACCCCATCGAGGGCCAGGCGATCTACCAGCAATGGAATGTGCAACATCCCTTGCCTCGTCAGACGCTGTGGCGAAGGACCAGGCGGTACTGTCGGCAAGCACTCGAGCGCGTGGCAGCCCGCTTCCGGCGGCGGACGGTTTTTGTGCCGGTCTGGTGTGACCGACTCGGCCGCACCGTGGCGGAGCTGCTCGACCGCGGCAACGTCGAAGTAGCTACTGCCTCGCCGGTTTCGCCGATCGATCCGCGCGTCCGGCGCTGCTTCATCACGCGCCGTGCCATTCCTGATCTTGCCGGCGATGCGCATGAATTGCTTGTGGCGGTCAAACAAGGCCTTGCGGATTTCGGAGTCGCTTTGCTGGAAGAGGACGAGGCCGCCCTGGGACTTCAATTGCACCAGTTGCTGGCCGCCGCATTCCGGGTTGAAGAAGAATTCCGCGACGTGCGGCCCGACCTGGTGTTGACGCACGCCGATAATCATCCGCCGCCGCAGATCTATGTGTCGCACGCCCGACGCCTTGGCATTCGTACCGTGATGTTGCAGCATGGGCTGGACTGCGAACAGTTTTGCCTCAGCGAAGCCTTTGCCGATGTGCTTTTGACCTGGGGGCCAGCGCGGCAGCGACGCTACTGTGCCGAAGCCAGTGTCGATCCAGCGCGAGTACACGTGATCGGCAATCCGGAATGGGATGAGCGCCGCCCCGACCAGCAAATTGGCCGCGGGGGCCAGCGCTGGCTGTGGACCACCCGGCCCCACGTGGCGCGGAAGTGTTATGTCCCTTCCGACACGCCACAGGATGGCATCGAAGTTCTCGGCGGGCTGTTGTGCGCGCTGCGGGAGCAACCGCATGCAAATCTCGTGATCAAACCACACCCGTTCGATTACCTCCTTCCCTATCAAGACCTGCTCGCCACCGTTGACGAGCCGCTGCGCCAGCGCGTGCGAATCATCACCGACCGCACCGTGTTGGCCCTCCTCGCCGAGTGTGACCTGCTCATCTCCGAGGATTCGTCAGCTCTCCTGGAGGGCGCCATCGCAGGCAAGCCGATGGTCTACGTGCTGCCGCGCCGCCGACCCGGCACGTTTCCCGAACTCTCGCGCGGCGGCGCCTTGACCTGCACTCATCCAGACCAGTTGCCCGGGCTGCTGTCACAGGCGCGCTGTCTCGACTCCGTGGCCCGCGGACGGCTGACGGCATATCTCCGGTCGTTCATTGACGATCACGCCGGACCGCTGGATGGGCAAGCCGCCCGGCGCGCCGCAACCATCATCGAAAAACTTCTGCCTCGTTGAACGCTTGATGTGCCAGCGGCAGGAGGCGTCAAGCACAGCGCGGCATACCTTTGCCTGTCGCGATAAGATCGCCGATGCTTCCAGGCGCGATACGCGCGCTGTGCCTGTCGCCCCCCTCAGGCGAGGATTTGCACGTGAACCTGGCGGGTGCGCGGGCCGTCGAACTCGCAGAAGAACACGCCTTGCCAGCGGCCCAGGACGAGGCGGCCCGCCTCGATCAGCACCATGGCACTCGAGCCGACCAGGCTGGCCTTGATGTGGCTGTCGCTGTTGCCCTCGTTGTGCTGAAAACCCTGCTGCTCCTTCGGCACGGTCCGCTCGAACCAGAGCAACATGTCGTGGACCACGTCGGGATCGGCGTTCTCGTTGATCGTGATGGCCGCCGTCGTGTGCGGGCAGTAAACGATACAGGCCCCGTGCTTGGCCCCTTGCGCCGTCACCGCCTCTTGCACCTGTCGGCTGATGTCGACGAACTGGTTGCGCTCGCGCGTGCGGACCTCGAACGTGTGCATGCGTCACCTCGGTTCGCAGGGCTGATCTCGTCAGTGTAGCGGAGAGCAGCGCAGTGCGGAAGTGGCGACCGGGCAGGGACGCCGCCGATGCGGATTCTGGGCTAGCTGTCAACGGCCCGCTTGCACACTTCGCTTGCACACCGAAGGCCATAGTGCATCTTCCCTTAACCATGACAACCTCCTGAGTTACGGAGAAATCGCCAAAAACGAAGTGTGCAACCGTCGAGCCATTGCTGCGGCGCAGCAGGCACGTTCGCCGCTCCGCTGGCACGCATGGCATGCACAATCGTGTGGTTACCTTTGATTCTGCGCCGGGCAGAGCAAAGTTATGTGTCCGGTGTGTCTGTCTGTGTTCGTGAATGAACCGCGTGCGCGGGACGTTGAAGGAGAGCAGCAACGCCAGGGGAGCGCGGCATCAGGGAGTGGCAGAGCAGAGAGCCCCGCGACCGAGGAGATCAGTTGGAACTGGGCGCCGTCGGGGCAGGATTGCCCGCGGCGGCGGACGGCCCTTGCGGCGTTTGCAAAGGAGGCAGTTCCTTGACCGGCTCGGGCTGCGTGCCCGGCGTTGGCACGCGCGGCAAGGGCTCCTTGCGATCCGGAATGACGTAGCTGGCCAGTTCCATCCAGCGCGAGCGGTGCGGCCTGGGCTGCCCGGGCTGCGGATGCAGGTACTGCTCCCACACCGCCACCTCGGCGGGCAAGCGCTCGCCGGTGATGTCTTGCAAGGAGACGTGAGCCCGGTCGCGCAGGGCCACGTCTTCCTTCTCATTGCTGAACGTCGCGAATAACGCTTCGGACACGGCCGTATCGTCGGGGAAGTTGCCCAGGGCGCGGGCCGCCGCCAGGCAGCGATCGTTCCGCTGCTGCGCCAGGTCCGACCGCTCGGCCGTGGGTTCCTTCAACTTGTCGATGAGGAAACGCTTGACCTCGGGCTTGCGCGTCTCGCCCATCGAGGTGAGTACGCGGCATTGAATGCGCGTGGCAATCTCCGGCGAGAAGTCGCCCGCCTTGTAGAAGGCGTCTTCGAGGATCGGAATGGCCCGCTGATCCTGGAAGGTGCCCAGCTGTTCCACGGCGGCCAGGCGCACGAGAGGCTGCCGATCGGTGGTGGCCGCCGCATTCATGATTTGCAGGACGGTATTTTGTTCGAGGTCGCCGCCGCCGTGGCCGCGCGGCTCCTTCATGGCCAGCAAGGCCTTGGCCCGCTTGTCGCCGTCGGTCGATTCACGCATGACCACGATCGGATCGGGCCGCGTGAACAGGTTCTTCACCTTGAACTCGCGACTGGTGACCTCTTCCCACAGGCTGGAACAGCCGGTCAGGGGCAAGAGCCCCAAAACGGACAGCGTGCGCCAGTGTCGCCAGGCTCGTCGTACGCAGCCGATTGCCATCACCGGTCTTCCTCCCTCTGCCCCGGAATCCGGGCAGGTTGCCTGCAGGCTTGCTGGAGTTACAAGGGAGGATCCTGATAGCGACGCTGCCACGAAAAATCAAGACCGGATCGCAGCAGACGTGCAAAGCGAGGCAAGCTACCGAAGATAGCCGAAGGAACTCCGCCCCGCAAAGGAAGACAATGCCAATAGAACACAGATCCACATAGATGCGACGCATGAGCCCAACGCGGCGCTGCCGCCACCGATGCAGAACATGGCTTCGATTCGTGAAGACTCGTGGTTGATCAAAAAGAAGTGAACCACGTCTATGTGGGGCTACTTCTTGCCCAGGCAGAAGACAACGCCGTCCTCGGTGCCGATGACCAGGCGGCCCGCGGCGACGGCGGGCGCGGCGATGATCCCTTCGCCCAGCTTGAGCGCCTGGACCTGGGTGCCCTTGGCGAGATCGAGAACATAGAGGTTGCCGTCCTGCGAGCCGACATAGACGTACTTGCCGGCAACCACGGGGGAACTGTCGACCTTGCCCCTGGTCTGGAAATTCCAGACCTCCTTGCCGGTCTTGCGATCGATGCCGTAAAGGCGACGGTCGCGGCTGCCCACCAGGATGAGGTCATCGGTGACGGCGGCCGACGCATAGAAGGGCTGCTGGTTCCGCCTGGCCTCGAAGCGCCAATCGATCTTCCCCGCCTTCCAGTCGATGGCCAGGACTTCGTTGGACATGGTGCCGACATAGAGGTGGGTGCCGCTGACGCCGGCGGAGGCACCGGCCGGGCCGCCCAGGTCGACCGCGCGTACTTCCTTGCCATTGGCAAGATCGAGCACGCGCAGCTGCGAATCGCAGCCCGCCACGAAGGTGTTCTTGCCAGCGATGGCCGGCGCGCCGTTGATCGGCCCTTCGGTCTTGAACTTCCACACCAGTTTGCCCTTGAGGTCGACCTTGTAGAGGTGCTCGTCGGCATAGGAGCCGAACAGGACGGCATCGCTGGTGAAGTTGGCGCCGGAAACGATCTCGCCGCCGGTCTCGAAGGTCCACTTGCCCTTGCCCGTCTTGGCGTCGACGCAGTGGAAGAGGCCGTCGAAATCGCCGATGTAGACGTTGCCGTCCGGGCCGATCGAGGGAGCACACTTGAACGGGCCGCCCTTGTAACTCCAGCGCGGCTTGCCCGTGTTCAGTTCAAGCGCGTAGAGGTTGCCGTCCATGGAGCCGACGTAGACGGTGTCGTCCGTGATGGCGACGGCGGCCTCGATGGTATCGCGGGTCTTGAATTCCCAGAGCTTGGCCAGCGGGCCGGGCAGTTCACTCTTGCTGACCCCGGTTTGCAGCGCATTGCCGCGAAAGAGGAGCCAGCTGCCCGCCGGCGCCTCGTCGATGACTGCGGCTTCGAGGTTGTCGTCGCTCGCGTCGTCAGTGCGGCCCTGCTCGGCGCAGCCGGTGGAGAAAACCAGAAACCAGAAACCAGAAACCAGAAGCAAGACAAAGTGGATTCTGGTTGCGGGATTCTGAATTCTGGAGGTGGGATTCTGGTTTCTGGTTTCTGGTTGCTGGTTGCTGGTTTTCATAGGGCTGCCTCGTAAATCTGGAGGAGCTCGGCTTCACCGGCAGGGCGGGGATTGAACTTGCCCGTCCATTGTTCGGCGGCCTCTTCGGCGAGCAGGTGCAAGATACTCTTGCTGACTCCGGCGGCCGACAAGGTGGCGGGCAGCTTGGCGACCTTGACCAGGTCGGTGATCCGCCGGGCCAGCATCTCGGCAGCCAGCGCGACGTCGCCGTTGGGGCTGGCCTGTTCACCCAACGAGGAACAGGCACGCACCAGGTCGGTGTACATGCCCCCCACGCTATGGGCATTGAAGCGGAGCACGTGGGGCAGCAAGATGCCGATGGCGATGCCGTGCGTTAGCCCGTAGTGGGCGGTCAGCGGGTTGGCGCAGGCATGGGTAGCGCCAAGCATCGAGTTCTCGATGGCGGTGCCCGCGAAGTTGGCGCCCAGTTGCATGGCGGCGCGGGCTTCGAGGTCGGCCGCGTTCTGCAGCACGGTCTCGAGGTTGGGCTCGAGCAGCCGCCACGCTGAGAGTGCATAGGTCTGGGACAGCGTGGTGCGGCGCGTGGACACGTACGATTCGATGGCATGGGCCATGGCATCGATGCCCGTGATGGCCGTCAGGCTGGCGGGCTGCGTCACGGTCACTTCCGGGTCGAGGATGGCCACACGGAAGGCGGCTTTCTTGTCGCCGCAAGCCATCTTCATGTGCGTTTTTTCATCGGCAATGAGCGCGTACGACTGGGCCTCGCTGCCCGTGCCGGCCGTGGTGGGGACGCTGAGCGAGGGGAGCATGGGCTTCCTGGCCTTGCCGTGCCCCTTGTAGTCGCTCATCGAGCCGCCGTTGGTGAGCAGGAAGTTGATGCCCTTGGCACAGTCCATCGAGGAACCGCCGCCGACCGAGACGATGAAGTCGATGTCGTGCTGGCCGGCGAAGCGGCGGCCCGCCTCCACCTGCTTGGTGGTGGGATTCTCCTCGACCTTGTTGAAGACCTGGACCTGGCAGCCCGCCTCGCGAAGAAAGCCCATGGCGCGATCGGGATGGCCCGCAGCTTCCAGCCCGGGATCGGTGACGAGCAGGACGTGCCGTCCGCCCAGCTCGCGTACGAGTTCGCCCAGCCGGGCCAGCGTGCCCGCGCCGAACACCACGCGCGTTTGCGGCTGGTAATCGAAAGCGGGCAGCCTGCCTGCCAGTATGTTGTCGGCCGTGGTGGTGGACATCTCGCTCCTGCGTGCCTCCGCCGGTTCCCCAGTTCTAGACGTCGAACGGGTGTTCTTCCATTCACCCGAAACTGCACGAGACCCCGGGGCGAGCCCGCCCCAGGGCCGATCACTTCGCCAGAATGCCCAACCTACACTTTAATCATGTTCTTGTCGAACTGGAAGGCACGAGCGCGGAACAGGAAGTCGACGATGTTGCCCTCGTGGGGCTGCAGCCAGTTCAGCTGGATGGTCGGGATGGCGCCGATGTTGAGCCGGTCGATGTGGGTGAAGTCGGCTGCATCGCGCTGCAACTTGCGATCCTCGGTGATCACGCTGCACACCAGGGTCGGCCCGATGTTGTCCAGCATCTTGTTCTGCGGGCACTCCACCACCGTGCAGAAGGGGAACATGTATTCCTTCTTGGCGATGGCGGCCTCGTGCGATTCGCAGTAGATCACCGTGGGCCGCAGGTAGTCGCAGCGTTCCTTCTGCACCAGGCGATTGCCGTACTTGGCGGTCATGTCGTGCACGCCGGGCTGCTTGAGGTCTTCGTCGATCATCTTGGAGACGTTCTCGGCCATCCCCTTGACGGTGAATGCCGCCAGGGCCGCCTTGGAATCTTCCGGGGGCAAGGGCTCGACCGGTCCCATCCTGGCCGCCAGCGCCTCGGCAATCTTCTTGCCGTTGCGCGAGACCCAGATGCCGGAGCAGTTGATGCAGCCGCGCCCGCTGTTGAGCAAGACGCCGTCGACCAGCAGGTCGAGGTACTTTTCCCACTCGTCGACCTTGTCGTCGCCGATGATCACCTTGCTGAAGCCCGGGCCGTGCGCCTGCACGCGCGGGTTGCCCTTGTACTGTTCCACGGTGGCGGTGCCGCCGAAGATCAAGCTGCGGCCGCAGCCGTTCAACACGGCGGCCCCCACGTCGCCCAGGCCGGGATAGATGGCGATGCACTGCTTGGGGATGCCGGCCTGCACGAAGGCCTGCGTCATGCGATACGGGGTCCACGGCTCTTGCGGGCCGGGCTTCAATACCAGGCCAACCTGCATCGGGATGATCGGCAGCCACAGCGTGTGCACACCGGGCGAGTTTGAGGGCAGCACCAGCCCCAGCACCGGCGACTGCGCCTGATAGGAGACGGGGATGGCCTCGCCGGCGCGGGTCTCGATGCCGTAGCCCTTGCTGAGGATCTCGAGGTCGAGCCCGCGCGTCAGGCTCTCGAGGATCTTCTCCATGTTGGTGAGCACGAAGTGATTCTTCTTCATGTTGAACTTGCACATGTGCTCGGGCAGTCCGGTGGTGGCCGATTGCTGCCGCGCGAACTGGTCGGCGGTCTGCGAGCCGTCGCCCAGCGGGAGTTCGGCGCTGAGATAGAGGTCGGCGGCCTTTTTCACGCGCTTGATCAGTTCGGGGATGGGGATGTCGCGGAGGATGTCGCGGGCCCGCTTGGCCTGCTTCATGTCGCGTTCGACCAGCCCGGCATTGGCGCGGCTGACCTCGCACAGCGTTTCACCGGTCGCGAAGTGCACGACCTGGTCGATCTCCATGCTCTTGTAAGGCTCGCCCCAGCGCAGCACAGGGATGTGCATCATGGAAAAAACTCCTCATTGGCGGGAAGGATGGTGCTGTGTTCTTGTTTCAATGTCCGTTCTTGCGCGTTTCTTTGCCGCCCAGCAAGTGCCGGACCCAGGCTGCGTCTGTCTTGTCCAGGCGTGGACTCAGTGGTTGCTCATAGTCAAGGTCGGCGCCGTAGCGGCCCTCGTTGTAGACCCGACCCAAACATACAGGTCAATCGAAGCCACGAATTCCCTGGGAAGACGCTCATTGAACTGGGCGCGCATGGCCACCACCATCGAACCATGGAAATCGCCCCATAGCCCGCAGGCTTCGATGAAAGGGTCCATTCCTGGAAACGGCGACGGCATGCGGTTCTCCACAGGACGCGGTTCAGCCTTAATTAGTATACGCCAACCGTCGTCGTCGACGCGAAGGCCCGGAAGGGCCGCACGCCCGAGACGCCGTCCCACGGGTACTTCTCGCACGGGGGTTCGCGCTCGGCCTCGTCGCGTTCGAGGAAGCCGGGGATGAACAGCTCGCGTGTCAGCGTGGTCAGGCGGACGCGGCCCGTGCTGCCCATTGGCACCACCTTGGTGGCATCGTCGAAATCGACGATCTCGAGCACCGCGCGGGGTTGCGGCGCGTAGTAGGCGATCTTGTAGTTCTGCTCGGGCGTTGGCATGTCGGCGGCGGCCAGCCCCATCAGCGTGTTGCCGTAGGTCGGCGCGATGTAGATGCCCGCACCCAGATACTCTTCGATGGCAAAGCGGATCCACTGCGAAGTCATCTCGGTGCCGCCGCAGAAAATGCCGGTGATGCCGGTCTGGGCCAGGCTCGAGCCCTCTTGTTCGAGGCGGTTGCACAGCGAATCGAGCAACTTGGGCGTGGTGAACATGCACTTGATCTCGTGGTTGGCCGAGAGCACGGTCATGGCCTGGTCGATGACGTGTTCCTGGTAGGCCTTGAGGTGCTCCATCCAGCCCTTCTTGATCAGCTTGATGACCCAGCGTGGATCGAGGTCGACGCAGAAGCAGACGCCGCCGCGGAACTGGCAGAGATGTTCCACGGCCAGACGCAGCCGCCGCGGGCCGGAGGGCCCGAGCATCAGCCAGTTCGAGCCCTTGGGGAAATACTGCTCGGGCAGCGTTTCACTGAAGGTCTCGTAGTCGATGCGGAAATCGTCCACGACCACGCGGCTCTTGGGGATGCCGGTGGTGCCGCCCGTTTCGAAGACGTAAATGGGCTTGGACTGGAGGGCCTTGGGGATCCAGCGCCGCACCGGGCCGCCGCGCAGCCATTCATCCTCGAACAGCCCGAACTTCTTGAGGTCGTCGAAGCACTTCACTTCCTTGCGCGGGTCGAAGCCGAGCGTCTTGGCCTTTTCGAGCCAGAACGGGGTGCCGGTCTCGGGGTCGAAGTGCCACTGGACGATGGCCCGGACGTGTTCGTCCAGTCGTTCGCGGGCTTGCTTGATCTTGGGCTCGAGGGCGGCGGGTGGGGATGTCGTGCTCTTGTTGGGAGTGCTTCTCCGAAAAGGATGAACCAGTTGTCGACAGCGTTTTGCCGCAAGTTGGCATCTGCTC
>JBFWSD010000124.1:0-10172 GCA_050248575.1 Gemmataceae bacterium | reverse complement strand
GATGGCAAACCGGCGGTGTGCGACGCGGAGGCCAAGAGCAACGTTGCCAAGCAGGGCCGGAAGCGCCTCGGCAAGCCTAAGCAGCCGCGCGAACAGAAAGCCACTGGCACCAGCACTGCCGCACCGGCTGCGCGCACTGAGTCGGTTTCACGCGAACGCGCTGCGGACGCTCCGCTGGGGCAGCGCTACCGCGCCGCAAAGGAACGGCATCCCGGTATGCTGCTGCTCTTTCGCTCGGGCGACTACTACGAACTCCTTGATAAGGACGCCGTGACTGCTGCCGAGTGTCTCGGCCTGAATCTCACCCAGCGTGACGGCGAACTGTCGCTGGCGGGTTTTCCGCACACGCACCTGGAGGAGTACCTCCGCAAGCTGCTCAAGGCCGGCTTGCGCGTGGCCATCTGCGATCAAGAACTGCCCGCCGCCGTGCCTGCCACGTCCGACCCATCATCTCCCGCTCCCCCCGATGCCGCCCGGTCCCGAAAGCCATCCAGAGCCCGAAAGCGACCGTAACGAGTTGGAGACCGCTGCGCGGCCGCAAGTTCCACGCGATCTCTTTGGATCTCCACTCCCGTTCGGACCGCGCAGCTCTGCGAGCAACCGCCGCAACGGGCGGCCGCCGCCCACGCAGGCCGGTTCGACGCAGCGGACCTTCTTCGACTACTTGGAAGCGGAAGCCAAGAAACCGAGGTGCGTGGCGGAAGATGCTGAGCCGGCAGCCCCCGACAACGACGCGCCAGCCCGCGCCCTTCCCACGCACGAACGGCCCGCCATCGCCGCCGGCGAAAAGGCCAGGGCACGAGATATCCTCGCCGCCGTTCGCGTCCTCAAATCCATCGAGCGCGCGCAGACGACCGCCAACCCGGAGCAGCGCCAAGCTCTGCTCCGCTTCGCGGGTTTCGGTCCGGTAGCCTTGTCGATCTTTCCCGACCCGGTGAGCGGCCGCTACAAGGACTCGAGCTGGCAATCCATCGGTGAAGCCCTGTGCGAACTGCTGACTGCCGAGGAATACGACAGCGCCAAGCGAACGACCTTCAATGCCTTCTATACGTCTCCGACCGTCATCGCGGCCATGCACGAGAGCATTCGCCGCCTGGGAGTTCCGGACAGCGCCCTCGTGCTGGAACCGGGCTGCGGCACTGGCAACTTCATGAGTCTGGCCCCGCACGGCATGCGCTTCGTCGGCGTCGAGCTGGACTCGATTTCCGGACGCATGGCCCGGGCACTCCATCCCGATCAGGACGTCCGCATCGAGAACTTCCGCGACACGCGGTTGCCCGCGGAGAGTGTCGATGCGGTCATCGGCAACGTGCCCTTCGCCGACTTGAGGGTGGACTATCACGGGCAGAGGCTGGCGCTCCACGATTTCTTCTTCGCCAAATCCATCGACACCCTCAAGCCCGGCGGCGTGCTCGCACTGGTCACGTCGCACTTCACGCTCGACAAGCAGAACGCCGCCCTGCGCGAATACCTGGCCGCGAAGGCCGATTTCGTCGGCGCCATCCGCCTCCCTTCCGATGCGTTCAAACGCGAAGGCACCGCCGTGGTGACCGACGTCGTCTGCCTGCGGAAACGCCCCGGCGGCCAGCCCGCGCACCACGCGGACGCCGACTGGCTCGCCGTCGCTCCACTCCACATCGAAGGCGCGACGGTCTCGATCAATCGCTACTTTCACAACCATCCGGAGATGGTTCTGGGCACCTGGAGCCGACAAGACACTCTCTACGGCGAAGGCTACAGCGTCATCGGCAACGGCGACCTTGCCCGCAGTTTGCAGGAGGCCGTCCGCCGACTGCCGGAATACACGTCGATGCCCGCCAGTCCAGCTTCCGGTCGGCCCGTCCAGGAGTTCGCTCCGCCACCGCCGGAGCGCTTCGTTGCGGAGGGGAGCTTCTTCATCGACGACGAGGGCCGCGTTTGCCAGTGGCTCGACGGCCAGGCCGTGCCCGTCGTCTACGGCGGGACACTGCTGCGCGCACGCGGTACGCACACCGGGAAACGGCTGGCCGCTCTCATTCGGCTGCGCGACCACGCCCGCCGCGTCTTGCAGTCGCAAAACGAGGGCTGGCCCGAACCAGAGAGAGACGAAGCTCGCCGCGAACTCAACTGGGCCTACGACCGCTTCACCCTGATGTACGGCCCCATCAACAAGGTCACGTTGTCGGAGACCGCCGATGGCGGCGTCGTCCGCCGCCTGCCTAACCTCGTCAAGTTCCGCGAAGATCCCGATGCCATGCTCGTCATGTCCCTGGAAGACTACGACGAGGCCACCGGCAAGGCGTCCAAGGCCGCCATCATGACGAAGGACGTGGTGGGCAAGCACTCGCCCGTCACGTCCGTGCGCAGCGCCGAAGAGGGGTTGCTCGTTTCCCTCGACCAGCGCGGCGCGGTCGACCTCTCCTTCATCGCGGCCCTGTACGGTCAACCCGAAGAACAGATCATCCGCGAGCTTGGCGACCTGATCTACCATGATCCTGAATCCCAGACCTGGCAAACCGCCGACGTCTACCTCTCGGGGAACGTACGCGCGAAGCTCCGCGCTGTTCTCGAGGCGGGCTTGGCGCACGGGCGCAACGCCGAGGCACTGCGTCTGGTTCAGCCCGAGGACGTGCTCCCCGGCGACATCGACGCCAACCTCGGGGCGCCGTGGATTCCGGCCAGTGACGTGCAGGCATTTGCCGCCGCGCTTTTCCGAGTGGAGCTGGACGCCGTGCAAGTCGCGCACCTGGAGAAGGACGCTGTCTGGAACATCGAGGCCGACTACGCCACCAAGCAGTCCGTTGCCGCCACCGCCGAGTACGGCACGAGCCGCGCCGGCGGCAGCTGGCTCCTCGAACAGGGACTCAACATGAAAACACCCGTCATCTACGACACGATCATGAACGGCGACCGCGAGGAGCGCGTCGTCAACCAGGAAGCCACCCTTGCTGCCCGCGAGAAGCTCAAGCTCATCAAGGAACAGTTCCGCGCCTGGATCTTCAGCGCGCCGGAACGCACTGAGCGGCTGGTGCGACTCTACAACGACACGTACAACAACCTCCGCCCTCGTCTCTTCGACGGTTCTCACCTCGACTTCCCCGGCATGAATCAGGTCGTGCAGTTGCGGGCACACCAGCAGGACGCCATCTGGCGCTGCATGAGTGCGGGCAATACATTGCTCGCTCATGCCGTGGGTGCCGGCAAGACCTTCATCATGGCCGCCACCGGCATGAAGATGAAGCAAGCCGGCCTCGTCAAGAAACTCCTGTTCGTCGTGCCCAACCACATGCTGGAGCAGTTCGGCCGCGAGTTCATGCAACTGTACCCCAACGCCCAGCTCCTGCTCGCCGGCAAGGAGGATTTGGCGCGGCAGCGCCGCAAGCACCTGACCGCCAAGATCGCCAGCGGCGACTGGGATGGCATCATCGTGACGCACAGCTCGTTCGAGCGCATCGGCATGTCGCGGTCGTTTCAAGAACAGTTCCTCAAACAGCAAATCGTCGACTACGAGCGGCTGCTCTGCGACCGCGCCAGCGCCGACGCCGGCCGGGCTCAGCGCAACATCATCAAACTCATTGAGAAGCAAAAGGCCCGGCGCGAGGAGCGGCTCAAGGACCTGCTCGCCGAGGACAAGAAGGACGACGGATTGGTCTTTGACGAGCTCGGCATCGATCACGTGCTGATCGACGAAGCGCAGTATTACAAGAACCTCGAGATCTCGACCAAGATGGAACGCGTGGCCGGCATCCAGACGGGCGGCAGCGAGCGCGCCTTCGACCTGTTCATGAAAGTGCGCTACCTGCACGAACAGCATCCCGGGCGCGGCGTTACCTTTGCCACCGGTACACCGATCAGCAACTCGATGGTGGAAATGTACACCATGCAGCGCTACCTCGACCCCGACGGTATGACGAGTCGCGGCATCGAGCACTTCGATGCCTGGGCGGCCACCTTCGGCGAAGTCGTCGACACCATGGAGATTTCCCCGGACGGGGCCTCACTACGGCCCAGGAGCCGTTTCGCCCGCTTCACCAACCTGCCCGAGCTCTTGCAGATGTTCCGCGCCTTCGCCGACGTGCAGACGGCCGAGATGCTCGACTTGCCCAGGCCGAGTTTGAAAGGGGGCAAGGCCGCCGTGGTTGCCTGCCCGATGTCGGAGGAGCAACACGCCCTCCAGCAAGAGCTGGTGGCGCGCTATGATCGGCTGCGCACACAGAAGGTCGACCCGAGGATCGACAACGCGCTGGCCATCACCACGGACGGCCGCAAGCTGGCCCTCGACGCCCGGCTGCTCTCCGATCAGGCTGCCGACTTCCCTCACTCGAAAGTCAACGCGCTCGTCGACAACGTCGCCGACATCTGGAGCAGGTCCGCCGCGACACGCGGCACGCAACTGGTTTTCTGCGACATGGGCGTCCATCCCACGGGCTGGCGGTACTCGGTCTACGAGGAGATCGTCGCCAAGCTGACGGCGCGGGGCATCCCACGCCCGGAAATCGCCGCCGTAGGCGACGCCGACTCCGACGCCAAGAAGCAGGCCCTGTTCGAGAAAGTCCGCAACGGCCAGGTGCGCGTGCTGCTGGGCAGTACGCAGAAGATGGGCACCGGCACGAACGTTCAGAAAAGGCTCGTCGCCCTGCATCACCTCGACGCCCCCTGGAAACCTGCCGAGGTGGAGCAGCGCGAAGGCCGCATCCTGCGCCAGGGCAACGACAACGACGAAGTCTCCATCCACCGGTACGTCACGGAAGGTTCGTTCGATGCCTACATGTGGCAGGCCCTGGAAACCAAGGCGCGGTTCATCGCCCAGGTCATGACCGGTGAGTGCGCCGTCCGCAAGGCCGAGGACGTCGCCGCGCACGAGCTGTCCTACGCCGAAGTGAAGGCCATCGCGTCGGGCAACCCCGCCGTGCTGACGCTGGCCGAGGCCGACGCCGAGTTGCAACGGCTCACTCTCCTGAAGAAGAACCATCTGGACGAACAGTTCGTAGCGCGGCGCAGCGTGCGCGAGTTGCCGGCGACGATCACCGGCCTGTCGGAACGGTTGACGCAATTGGCCGCCGACCAGGCGACGGTCAAGTCACATGCGGACGACCCGATCGTTGTCGGCGCTCGCCCTGGTTCATTCGAGGACGCTCTCGGCATGCTGGGCAGTGAGCTGGCCCGCCTGCCCAAGCGCGTGCCCGAGTCACAGCGATTCCACCTGGGGACGTATCGCAGTCTGCGTTTCGGCCTGGTGCTCGATCCGCACTGGCCGCCCGAAGTCTACCTCACAGGAGCCGCCATCCGGCGGGATCGGCTGTCGCGGGATCATCATGGGCCGCGCGCGATCCTGAACGCTCTGGATCGGCTCGCCGCCGGCTACGAGGCCGAGCTGGCCCGTCTCCGCCAAGACCTGGCGATCGCGGAGAACAAGCTGCGCGACTACCAGGCTCGGCTCGGCCAATCGTTCTTGCACGAGTCATACCTGTCCCAGCTCACGACCGTTCGCGACCGCCTCAAGGCTTGCCTCGCCAATGCCTCACCGGAGCCCACGAGCGAACCGTTGCCTAGCGTTTCGGAGCTTGCCGAACAGTTCAAGAACCTGAAGGCCGCCAACACCGTCGAGGCGGCCCCGGATCGCATCGGGCGGCGAACAATCGCCGCCGAGCAATCTGTTACGGCGATGATCCGACGCCGAAGAGAAGGGCAGCAAATGGAAAACCCCGGTCTCCACTGAAACCGGGGTCGAGAAAAGGTGCCACCGCACGAAGGCTCTGAATATAGATAGTATCGGTTCTCGGGAATCGAGACTTGAGGGAGCGTCGCGCGAGAACCTGCACCACGCTTCGCCCTTCCGGCTCACTTTGGCTTCCCAAACGCCGGTGCAGGCGCAAGCAACTCCATCAGCAATGACACGACCAGGTAGGCCAACGTGATCGGCACCAAACCGACCAGGACTCGACTCCACCAATGGGACAGACCGAACACCGCACCCGTCGGCCAGACCACGAAGTAGAGACTGGCGCCGAACCAGCTCACGGCCAGCGCGAAGCGGGCCGCCTCCGCGCTGCCGTGCAGGCTCTTGGCCACTGGCAATCGAGCGACGCGGTAGGCGAGCGTGATCGCAAGCAACAACAGTGCATACATGCCAAGGTCGCGCAGCTGGGCCAGATAGTAATTGCCTTCGGGAAGGACCGTGATCGGCAGGACAAGCACATCCTGCCCGGAAGAACCCCGGAAAGTAACCGAGGACTTCCATTCCGCCAGGCCATAATTCACCGTGAGTTCCAGCGGCACGGAGAGTCGCGCGGCTTCGTGGTCCTTCGGCACAGGAACTTTGATACGACGAACCTCGTGGTCCGGATTGCCCACAAAGATCTCGCGCAGCATATCGAGGAAGCCCGTCTTCGTTTCGATGATGCCCACGCCGACTGGATTGGTATTCTCGTAGAGCTTGAGCTCCTGGTACCCGAACTGGGGCGCGGTCACGAACACCGAATGAATGGTCCCACCCAGGGCACGTTTGGTAAACACTTCAAACTCGACGTCTTCCCCGGGAGCGGCATAACCGTCCGTGCACACGATGCCAATGTGCTTCGTCGACACGTCGGCGCATCCAGCCGACACCAGCACGGCCAGCCCGACAATGAACAAGCCGGCGCGGTTGCGGTGACTCGTGAGCATCTGGACTCCTTTCCTCACTTTTCATGCAGGGTCGGGACCAAAGAAGAACCAGGCAACCCCGGCTACCATGAGCAGCATCCCGCCGAACGTCAGCACGCTCGGCCACATCCCGCCCTCGCTTGCGAGCAGTTCACCGGCGCCGGCCAGAAGCATGCCAAGACAGCCAATGCCAACGCTCCGAGCCCGTCCAGGGTCATTCCAGTCGTCCGCCTTGACGATCGTGGCACGGAAGAATGCCGCGAGGAAAGCGAGCAGACCAATCGTCGCGACGGCGGCCACGAGGGTTGGCCACAAGGAAGCGTCCATGATTTCGATGTCTCTGCGCGGTAAGGGTTCGTTCAGAACCGAGGCGAGAATCTCAAGAAGTGTTCGACTGGTCGGAGTATATGCAGATCGAAGCAGGTGTGCAAGGCAGGGTGCGTGCTGCTAAGTCCAAGGATACCAATGGCTTTGAGCAGCCGGTTGAAAAACGCCATGTAACGGGATCTGAATCTTGAGTTATTCCAAGGGAGCGAACACGTGTTCATGATGTTCTCACATCCCCACGTATTTCACGACTCCCGCAAAGACGCCGATCTGCGCAAGCAGCAGCGGCACGACCCACTTCAGCAATTCCACTTTCATCCGCTGGATCTCGATTCGCAGCTCAGCCACGTCTTCCTTGGTGGCAACGTGCTCCAGGTTCACCTTCTTGAGGTTGTCGGCGATCGCCACGGCCTGCGGTTCGGGAATCCCGGCTTCCTTGAGCCCGGCGACAAAGTCATAGGTGTCGATCGACAGAGTGGCCATGGCCATAGCGTAGCACGTGTGGCCATCGCCAAGCAAATCCGCAAATGGCGCGACAGAATCGAGACCTGGAGGCCAAACGCAGATTCCGAAGTATGAAGGAAAGGCGGAGACGGGACCGGCAATGAGTCGCCCATCTCACCACGCAGCCCACGTCTCCACGGGCAACGAATACTGATCCCTGGGCAGCCGTCAAGGAGCTCCTTCTGCTTTTCCACGAAAGGAACTTTCGGCTTGTACGCTCGGCCTCGTGGAAATAGCATGCTCTTGCTGCGTATGACACGAACGGCCATCGAATCTCGTCGCTCAACAGTCGGTGTGGATTGATATCACTCCTCCTCGCATTATCCGGTTTGGCTATCCCATCTGCGATAGAGTCGCGGATGCCAACTTCCCAGTCTGTACACGATGACGGGCGCTTCAGTATCTGCCAGGCAGCCAGTCGGTCAGAACGACCATGGACGTTCCGCGAGAATCCATTCACGCCGAAGAGCGAGGCACTCGGCCGAGATAGCGTTGCGCCCAACATCTTCAAATACAGGCACTCCACTCTTGGCTATCAATTGGTGGCGGAGTGCTCGCCTTGGTGCCGGGTGCCATGCTGGTTTCGGCACAGTGCAGCGTCTCGTTCGCGTATCAAGTCTCCCTCCTTGCAGATCCTCTACTGCACCTGGTTGGCATGATCCTGCCCTGTGAATGGCGCACTCATTGCCATTATCTGTCACACGAGCGTGTGACCACCGCGCTGCCAAGACACGCCGCGCGCCTAGATCAATGTCGCCACGCTCGCACGCCTTGCCCTCGAACAAGACAACGTACCTGTACGGAGATTGAAATGTCGAAAAAGAACTCTCAATCCGATACTCCTGTTGCACTTCCTTCAGCTGACCTCGGCAATGGAATGGCCACACCGCCGCCGGAAGTTGCCGACTTGCTCCGGAAGGTGGACGAATTCCTCAAGGAAGGCGATCCGGGAAAAGCACTGGATGCCATCGCAAAAGCAAAGTCGACAGCCGCGTCGAGTTGGATCACCAATGCCAGGGGGGTCTGTCAGCTCCGGCTTGGGAACGCGAAGGTTGCCCTCGAAGTGTTTCGTGGCCTCGTGTTGGCCACGGGCGGTATTCTGCTCAGAGGCGATGTACCCGTGGTGTTCAAGACGAACTACGCCGTGGCGCTACTGTTGTCCGGCAACATGTCTGGCTGCCAGGGCATCCTAGCTGAAGTGCGAAACGAGGGCCACCCGGCCGTGCAGCGACTCAACGACGCAATCCAACACTGGGCAAGTCGCCTAACGTTCTGGCAGCGAATCAACTGGTATCTGGGTGGCCAGCCAGACAATCCCGTCGATCTGAGTTTTCTCCCTGGCGATCTGGAGTAACAGCCGCAGCTGGTTGACCATCGGTAGAATCCCAAAATGCACGAGAACATTGGACTACTCGTCAATCTTTCGGTGAGCTTGGTGCTGGCCCTGGCGCTGGGTCTGGTAACCCAGCGCCTGCGGCTATCCCCCATCGTCGGCTACTTGCTGGCCGGCGTGGCGCTCGGTCCACATACTCCTGGATTCGAGGCCGATCCGAAGCTGGCCGCCGAACTTGCCGAGATCGGCGTCGTGTTGTTGATGTTCGGCGTCGGCCTGCATTTCAACCTCGGCGAATTGCTCGCGGTTCGACGGATCGCGCTGCCCGGCGCTATCGGGCAGATCCTTGTGGCTACCCTGCTCGGAATGCTCGTCGCCGCCTGGGCCGGAATGAGCATCGGGGCGGGACTCGTAATCGGCGTGGCCATATCCGTGGCCAGCACAGTCGTCTTGCTTCGTGTTCTCATGGACAACGACATCCTCCACACCACTCGTGGGCACATGGCCGTTGGCTGGTTGATCGTCGAGGATCTCTTCACGGTGCTGGTGCTCGTGGCATTGCCCGCCCTGGCGAGTACTTTTCGTGAAGGAGCGGACGAGGAGCCGAACCTCTTGCTTGCCCTCTGTATCGCCGTGGCCAAGGTGGGGGCACTCGGTCTGATTGTCATGGCGGGCGGGCGCGTGGCCATTCCCTGGTTGCTCCGCCAAGTGGCCCGAAGCCGTTCGCGCGAATTATTCACCCTCACGGTGCTCGCCCTGGCACTCGCCGTTGCGACGGGTTCAGCGGTGATCTTCGGCGTCTCGATGGCACTCGGTGCGTTTCTTGCCGGCATGGTCGTCGGCCAGACGGAAGTGAGCCATCAAGCAGCCGCCGACGCCCTGCCGATGCGCGATGCCTTTGCCGTGCTCTTCTTTGTGTCCGTGGGCATGCTCTTCGACCCGCACGTGTTGGTCGAGAGTCCGGGCTTGCTCTTGTCGATCCTGGCTGTGGTCCTGATGGCGAAACCGCTGACCGCATTCCTTATCATCTGGGCGCTCCGGTACTCGGCGTCGAGTGCATTCATCGTGGCCGTCGCCCTGGCGCAGATCGGGGAGTTCTCGTTTCTCCTGGCTGACGAGGCCGCGCGCCATCGACTCTTACCGCCCGCGGGCCACAGCTTGCTCGTCGCATGTGCACTCATCTCCATCACACTCAACCCCATCCTTTTCCGGGCCCTCGATCCCTTCGAGAAATGGCTCCGCAGCAATCCTCGACTGTGGCGGGCTCTCAACTTGCGCTCCGAGGCCGGTGGTGCTGTGTCGAACCTGGAGATGCAGGAGCGGCTGGCCGAGGCCGGGGAGGAACCGCTGGTCACGGCCGTGGTTGTTGGTTACGGCCCCGTCG
>JBFWSD010000123.1:0-10231 GCA_050248575.1 Gemmataceae bacterium | reverse complement strand
TTGGAGGGCGGCCCTTCGCGGCCCAGCAGGGCGGCGATGGTGACGGGCATGGGCAGGTCGTTGCGAATGCGACGCAGCAGGTCCTTCGAGATCATGATCTTTCCAAGTTGAGATGAGGTGGGCGAAGTGGAAGGCCGTCAGAAGTCGACGAGGTCCGCGTCCTTCTGCCAGTGGGGCTGCAGCAGGACGCGGTTGACGTTGTCGATGTCGATGGTCTTGGTGGCGGAGCGGACGGCCTCGATCATGCAGCCGACACAGAGGTTGCGGGCCTTGCGCAGGACGCCGTCGGCCGAGCGGACAATGAGGTCGATCGCTACGATGATTGGGGAAAAGAGCTTCCAGACCGGACCCCTGCCCCAACCAAAGCGCAGATCGAGTACAGGACTGGGCGGCCGCTAGGGCGGTGAATGATCTGCCGCAAGAGAGGAGAAGCAATGAAGCAGGTATTATTCATTGGGGTAGGGGGATTGTTAGGATCACTGGTCTACCTGCTCTTCGTGCCAATCATCTCGACAGATGAGTTTCAGCAGTTGGTCGATAAAGAATTACCAAGAGGAACGCCGCGAGCAAGAGTTGAGAGTTGGCTGCATTCAAGAGAGCTGGCATATGCGAACGTGCACGACGTTGGGACGAAAAAGTTTGTTGGGTTGGCGGGTAGATTAAGCAATTATCGGTTAGCATTCTCGCGGACAGAGATTCGTTTCTATTTCCGTTTTGACGAGAACGAAGAGCTAATCAGTGTGCACATTCACCAGTTCACAGTTTCTCTTTAGGTCGCCCTAGAATGGACTCGTCCAAATAGGTAGATGAAATCTCTCCTCCCGGCCTGGAGGAAGACGGGCCGATTTGTGACCCACGAGTCTTCACGATCGGCAGACACCGTTGCCCGCGAAGGACACAAATGACATTCGTGTCGTTTCGTGGTCCCACGGACTGACAAACCTGACACGTACTTTTTCTCGGCCCGGCGCATCATTATGGGAAAGTGGCCCGCTGCGCAGCGACGGGTGCAATGGCTAAGAGCAGACAGAAATCGGCCATCATTGCGCAAGCGGGGATGCTTCGGCCGGCGTCCGATAACCCAAGGCACCTGCAAGATCTCGTCATTGAGGCAAAAACATGCTGGAGGTGAGTGCCATTTCGGGGCGCTGCCGGATCCGTGTCGGCAACAAAAGTCATATGGGAGTCAGCAGTTACGGCATGAGTACGCGGGCCACGGCCTGGGGGCTTGCACACTCGCGATTCGGCGAGTTTCGCCTTAAGTCGTCAAGCAGCAATGACCTGAGGCGACTTGCATAACAGGCTTCCTGTGCAAGAGAAGTGTGCAAGGTGCCCGTTCACGGACAGACAAGCCTGACACGTACTTTTCCCCGGCCCGGCGCATCATTATGGGGAAATTAGCCCGCTGCGCAGCGCGACGGGAGGTGTCGAATGATCGGTCAACCAGTGTCGCTCCGTGTCGCAACCAGATGCGAAAGTCGTGTGGCCACCGTGACTTGAGGCGTTTGTTTGCGCACTTTTTGCTTTTCGGGGAAGGTGATTTGATGCAAATCAAAATCCTGCAATGGCTAAGAGCGATCAGAAATAGGCCTCCATTGCGCAAGCGGGCATGCAGCGCCTGCGCTTGGTGCCATTCCGCTGCAAGGATTCATTCAGTAGTCACGGACTGCTCTGGGGGGTGCAACATGGTCGAAGGATTACTGTCCTTCAGACGCTCGAGCATGTCGATGCCGGCCTTGGGGCCGAGTTCCGCGGCTGGCCATCGCGTCCTGCTCGATGTAGGGCAAGATCATGTTGAAGCCCGTCACCCAGGTTGCCGGGGCCGTCGGCTTCCTGTCCCCGATTCGTACGCAACGCGCCCCCACCCCTGGGTATCCGTTCCGCGCAGGGAGGAGTCAAATCGTTTCTTCCGGTTTCTAGCGGTTCAGTTCAAGGCCCATGCTGGGGGGCTCCATGAGCAGGCGGCCCGCCTTGATCACGCCTGCCTGCATCACCGCAAGGAAATGAGTGCGGTCCTCGAGCAGGCGGATGTTGTCGAGGACGTTGCCGTCAACAATGAGGACGTCGCCGAACTTGCCCGCTTCGAGGGTGCCGAATTCTTTGGCCCGGCCCATGATCTCGGCGCCCGTCTTCGTCGCGCAGGTGATGGTCTCGAGGGGCGAAAAGCCGACATGCTCGACGAAGAAGGTGAGCTCTTTCGCGTAGTCGCCATGGGGATTCCAGGCGAAGCCGTAGTCGCCCCCCATGCCGAGCCGGCCACCGGCCTTGATGATGCGGCGGGCACTTTCGGCGCCCCCCTCGAGCGTTTCCTTGTGGCCGTCGATGACCTTTTGCCCCATGCGGAATTCATCGCCGCGGACAATCGAGGCATGCTCGAACTGCAGGGCGGGCACCACCGGCGTGTCGCGTTCGAGCAGCATGTCCAGGGTTTCGTCGTCGATGAAGGTGGCGTGCTCGAGAGCATCATAGCCCGCCTTGAGGGCGTTCTTGATGCCTTCGGTGGCGCGGCAGTGGCCCGTCACTTTCAGCCCGTGGTTGTGGGCGGTGGCCACCACCGCGTGCATCTCCTCGAAGGTCATGCAAAGCGTGTGATGATCGTTGGTATCGGGTGCGGCTGCGTCGCCGGTGGGATAGGTCTTCACCCACTCGACGCCGTCTTTGACGAGCTTGCGGACGGCGGCCCGGGCATCTTCGCCGCCATTGACGATGAGCACGAGCCCTTCCATGCCGATCTTGCGGAACTCGGGATTCCAGTCCATGAGACCGCCGGCACCACAGATCTCACGGCCGCTGGCCGCCAGGCGCGGGCCGAGCACCAGGTCGTTCTCGATGGCCTTCTTCAGCCACACGTCGATATTGTGCAGCGAGCCGCCCGAGCGGGCCGCCGTGTATCCGCACTCGAGCGCCAGCTTCGCGTTCACCGCGGCCAGCAACGTGATGTACTCGACCGGGTACTTGATGTCGAGGTCCTCGAGGGCCGCGACGTTGAAGTAGGTGGGATGAAAGTGGGCCTCGACCAGCCCCGGCATGATGGTGCCGCCCCGCGCATCGATGAGCTGCGTGTCGGGCGGCATGGTGGGCGCCTGCCTTCTGGGCCCCGCGTAAGTAATCTTGCCCGAGTTGATGACGACCACGGCATCGGGAATGGGCGGCGCACCGGTGCCGTCGATGAGTTGCCCGTGAGAGATGATGGTGGTGCCCGTTGCGGTCTTCATGGCAAGCTCCTTCTCATTCGCAATGCGACACTCTATTCTGTCGCACATGGATCTCCGGCGACAGGAAAATCCAGGCCAACCATGCGTGAAACAATCTCGCGCATTCGCCGGTATCCACCACAAGACTCTCCGCATCGCTTCTTAGCTTGGGGTTCCACATGCGCCTGATTATCTGCAGCACATTCTTTCTTCTGGGAGTCGCGGGCCAGGCCGCCGAGCCGCGGCAGGGCGAGTTTGCCAACGAGACCATCAAGGTCGGCAAGGACACGCGCGAGTATCGCCTGGTCGTTCCAAAGAGCGTAGATCTCGAGAAGCCGGCGCCGCTGGTGTTTGCCTTTCACGGCTTTCTGATCGATAGCAAGGATGCCATGCCGGTCTATTCGAAGTTGAACGACGCGGCAGCCAAGCATCGCTTCATCCTGGTCTATCCCAACGCGCTCGACAAGGCGTGGGGCATCTTGCCCGAGAAGGTCACCAAGGACCTGGAGTTCTTCGATGCCTTGCTCAAGAAATTGAAGATGGAATACCAGATCGACGAGAACCGCATCTACCTGACCGGCATGTCGAACGGGGGCTACTGGGCGCACCTGGTGGGGAAGGAACGCTCCAAGGTGGTGGCCGCGGTGGCCTCGCATTCCGGCCCGCTCGGGCTGCAAACCATCCTCGGCATCAACGCGGAACGCAAGTTCCCGGTCATGATCATTCACGGCGACAAGGACAACATCTTCAAGATCGACATCGCTCGCGAGAACCGGGACAAGTACAAGAAAGAAGGACACGACGTTCTGTACAAAGAAATCGCCGGGCAGCGCCACTGGTGGGCCGCCGACAAGGGCATCAACGACGAGATCTGGAAATTCTTCGCCGCCAATCCACTCGACAAGAAGAAGTGAGCCGCCATTGTGAAGTGCGCGCAGGGCTACTCATCCCACTCGCGCATGTCGAGTTCCCAGATATCGCGGTCGTCGTCACCATCGCCTCGCTTCTTTTTCGCAATGCGTGCGAGGAGCTCGCGCCGGAGCATGCTGCCCAGTTCTGGATCGGATTCAGGGGCCGGCGTCTTGCCAGGAGCACCGTCGGTAGAAGGCTTCCCGGCGGCGGCAGCCTTGGCGGCCCGCTCGGCTTCCGTGCGGTGGGCTTCGATGGACTGCACCGACTTTTGACAACTGGCCTGTGCCGACTTCAAGCGTGCATCCGCATCCACGTGCGCTTGCTTGACGGCATCGTAGAACTTGGCCTTGTGCCCGCCGATGATGTTGACCAACTCATCGAGCTGGCTGCGTTCCGCGCCGAGCGGGAGCCGTTCACGGGCCGCAACCAGGTTGCCATGATAGGTATCCAGGACGCGACTCAGCTCCTCGAGTTGACTCAGTGGGTCCATGCTCACCTCTTTTTCTTGGCGGCTTTCTTGGGCAACGGATTGGCGCCGTTGAACACATCGGCAGCCAGACCAAGAAACCTCAGTTCTTGCTCTTCACGAGGCTTCTTCAATCGAGCCCCCGCGGTCACGGCACTGGCGATCATTCGGTGCGTCAAGAGCGGGTCCGGTTTGACTTCGGGCAGGTTCGGGCGTGACATGCTGCCTTCAGACCAGAAAGCAGCCAGTCCAAGCGAGCCCGCGGACGTGCCGGCCCCGCCCGCCGCCCGGGCACTGGACTGGATTTCACGACGCAGCTCCTCCTCCGGCGTGGCCAACCAGCGTACCACGGCATCGATGACCTCGGCGCTCTCCGAAGCGGGCTCCGGCCGCATCACTTCCCATAGGCACAGGCAGCCCCACCAGATGGCCTCGCGCTTCGGCAAGAGATAAGCCATGAAGTTCAAGGCGTCGCGATACTGCTGGTTGTCGAGCAGGGCGCGAAAGAAATCGTGCGCCTGCATGCCCTCGCTCAGCAAGGGTTGTGCCTCCTCGCTGAGCTTGAAGTGAACAGCGACGTCTGCGGCCGGCTGATCGGCTTTCTTGAGCTGGATCGGCTTCATAGAGCTTCCACGGGCTGCGAAGAATGACGGTGAATCCGGATTTCCGCGCTGAACAGGTTCTCGCCCCGGGCAACTTCCAGGGCACGGACGAGGAAGTCACGGCGCAGTTGTTGCCGTATCCGCGACGTCGGCGCCTTGGCGATCGCCCGGGTGACGGCCGATGCAGTGAGTTTCGCGGTGAGATAGGGCGGCGGCGGCAAGAGCTTGAAGTGGCTCGGCCCCATGCTGCCGCCACTCCAGTGCGCCGCGAGCGCGAGGCAGCCCGCCGGCGTGCGGCGGAGCTCGCGTTCCTTGACGGCCGCGGCCTGTCGGTTCACTTCGCTTGGCGCCACCGACCACTGACTGGCCGCCCAGAAGAGGTCCGCTTCACCTTGCGGTGGCTCGGGCCGATAGATCTGCCAGAGACACAGGCAGCCCCACCAGACGGCGGCCCGTTTGGGAACCAGGTGCGGGAAGAACCGGATGGCTTCGCGGCGCCGCTCGGAGGACATTAGCAGCTCGAAGAACGCGGGTGGCGTCAGATCCGCCCGGGCCAGCAGTTCTCGCCCCAGCCGCCGCAAGCCGGCGAAGCGGCACATCTCGAGCGTGTTGAACGGATACTTGTCGCGGAACAGTTTCATGCGTGTGGCTCCGGTTCAGTTGACTTCCATGATGCCCGCGCTGCGTTCGATGTTGCCGGCCACCGTTTCCTCGAGCGTGGCGGCAAGGAGCTCGTAGGCATCCGCGTCGATGTCGACGTTGCTGGCCTCGATGGCCAGTTCGCCCTCGGTGGTCAGGTTGATGGTGCTGCCCTCGACCTCGATGGCGGCTTCCGAAACATCGATGCTGTTGTCGCCGACAAGAAGCTGGATGCCACCCTCGTCGAGGGCAATCTCCCATTCGGCGAAGCGGAGATAGATGCCGGACTCGTTGAGTGTGATGCTGGCTCCCGCGCCGGGCGGGCCGACCGTGAGCGAAATGCCCTCGGCATCGAGCTCGATGCGGGGCGCAGTCGGTAGCCCGGTGGTCTGGATCTTGACCTGGCCCGCTTCGCCGCACTGGGTGGTGATCGAGCCGCCGGCAGGATCTTGCTTGGTATAGGTGGTAAAACATGGACCGGCGGTGATCGAAGTGAGGTCGGAGCCGTTGACCAGGACGCGGCCCGGCAAGTCATCGGCACCGCTGGCATTGATGGAGATGAGGGCGCCGGCGGGTGCGTCCGCGGGCGGCGCGGCCTGGATCATCATGTTGTAGGCGTTGAGGAAGAACCTGCCGCTGATCGTCTGCGTGCGGCTGGCGTTGGCATCGCGGCTCTCGGCAGCTTCAGTTGCGGCCGCAGCAGCGGCAGCGGCCGCTTCCGCGGCGGCGTCCTGCGCCTGATAAGCCAGCGCCGCAACGGCCTGGAGGGCCACGGGTATGGTCGTGAAGTTCTTGGCCAGCAGCGCCGCTTCTTGGTCCTGCTTCGCCGCGTCCTCGGCCTTTTTCACCAGGGCGACCTTCGATTCCAGGGCGTTCAAGGCGGCGAAGGCCAGCCCGCTCGCGGACAAGGTGGTGAACTGAGCGATCTGCGCTCCCTCGCTGTCGGCGTCGAAGGCGCCGACGATCATGTTGGCCATCGCCATGGCGCCCGTCAGTCCCGCCATGATCTTGATCGGCAGGGTCGCTTCCCCAAAGTTGGCCGTATTCTCCACCGTCACGCCGCGATGGATTTCGACTTTCGGACCGTAGACGATGCTGGTATCGGTGCCGTAAGTGAATTCGATGGAGCCGCCGAAAGCAGCGCCCAGCCCTTTGGCGATCACACTGCCGGTGGAAGCGCTTTCGCCGCCGAACTGCCCGGCATAGCCGATCGGATTGATGATCACCTCGGCATAGTCGCCGAGCACGTACTCGCCGTCGAAGCCGAGGATCGTTTCCAGTTTGGCGCCGATGGTCATTTGCAAGTTCTTGCCCAGGCTGCCCGGCACACTGGCCTTCCAGTAATAGGAACCCGGATCGTCGCCAGCGCCCGCACCACTGCTGTCGAGTTCGCCGGCCCCCGCGCCGCTGCCGAGGTGCATGCCGCCCACGGTGAACACGTGCGTGTCGCCCACGCGCGTCCAGTGGGTGCTCTCTGACTTGTGGATGTCGTGCGTTTCGGAATGAACCTCGACGTGCTCATCGCCGAGCTTGTCGCAGAAGAGCACGCCATTGAAGTTGGCGGACGGGCTGCCCCCCACACTGCACGATTTGATCCCCGTCAGGGTCACATCCCCGGGCAGGTCGAAGGGGGGCATCTGCTTGGCGTTGTAGACGCTTCCCACGATGATGGGCTGGTCCGGGTCTCCTTCGTGAAAGTCAACCACCACTTCCTGCCCGATGCGGGGCCAGAAGAAGGCGCCCCAGCGATTGCCCGCCCATACCTGGGCCACGCGGATCCAGCGCGAACTATCCGCATTGTTCTTGCCCTGCCGATCCCAGTGAAACTGCACCTTGACGCGGCCGTATTTATCGACAAAGACATGTTCGCCGGGCGGCCCGACCACCACGGCCGTTTGCGTGCCTTCGATTCTGGGTCGCGGCGTCTGCAAGGGCGTTCGATACTGCACCTTGGCGGGCAGACACTCGAAGTCGTTGGCGTATTCGAACGGCGCTTCTTGATTCGTGAGGTAGTCGATCGTGCTGGTGCGATGCTGGACGCGCGACAGCCAGTATTCGCCGTCGCCGTCGAAATGTTTCTCCAGCTTGAACTTCAACCCGGGCAGAAACCGCCCGCACACGCTGCTCCCTGCGATGCGCACGGCCTGAGCGGACTCTTCCTCGATGCGCAGCCGCACCGTACGCTGGTTCTCCTTGAAGACCTCTTGCAAATCGTCGGGCTGCGCGCTGCCCCCCTTGTCGATTCCATCGAAGCGATGCGCGTAGTAGCCGGGATAGTGATAGATCTCCAGCTGATGGCTGTTGCCGACCGTCAGCTTGTGCTGCACGCTGCCCGCCTGAACGTCTTCCGCACACAATGATTCGGCTTCCAGGCTCGAGTCGGGCAGCTCGAAATGGTAATCGCGCAGGGTCACCTTGCCCGGGCGGATGCGCTGGCTCTTCTTCCAATTGGTAACGTGTGATTGCCCGCGCCTGGCCTCGATCGTGTCGTACGCGACCTTGCTGTCGCCGGAGATGTCGCCGTGGCGCAGGTGTGAGTCACACAAGACAAGTTCGTGCCCGCTCTCGCTCTGTTCGAAGAAGTAGTAGATGCCCTCCTCTTCCATCAGGCGTGAGATGAAATCGAAGTCCGATTCCCGGTACTGCACACAGTATTCACGCTTGTAGTAAGTGCCGACCAGTTCGTACTTGACCTGATAACCGCTCAGCACCTCCTTGAGGATTGCTGGCGTATCCATGTGCTGAAAGATACGGCTTTGCACCTTGCAGGTGAGCAGCCAGATCTTGGGAACCAGGAGTGATTCGTAGCGGAGCAAGGCAGCGTCGCCGAGGGCGCTGACACGGCCCCCCTGGCTGAGCTCGGCGATCATGCCGTTGAAGTAACGCTTATCACCATTGGGCAGCTGGAGCTGCACCTTGGCCTCTTGCCCGAGGAGCTGATCGAAAGGGACCGGTTTTTCGGCAAGCAGCTGGAGGCGGTACTCGAATAGCTCGGAGACGGCTTCCCGAGCGTCGAGCTTTTCGGCGAGCAACACATCCGGGCCGAGCGGCGTCGCGATGGCCAGAGGCCGATTCTGCTGCGAAAAGTTGGCCATCAGGATTGTCCTCCGCGCGAAGTGGGGTGAGTGCGCACGCGATGTCTCTCGCATTGCTACCAGGGTTGCCCGTGGTGGACAACCAGAAACTTGGAAGCTTCATCCGTCGCACACGACCGCGCTGACTCCAGGGTGGCCAACCTGCGCACAGCGATCTACAATTCACTGGTCCGATCTCTACATGCGTCGGTGTGGGACCGAACCCACCATGGCGCCGCGGCGTAGAAAGCCAGGCTGCCCAAGCTCATCCTCAGGATCATCCCATGGCTGGATACTCGCAGGCTGACCGCCGACTCACGATTGATACGCCGCTGGGACCCGACGTGTTATTGCTCACGGCCCTCGAAGGTCACGAGGGGATCTCCGAGCTGTTCGAATACCGGCTCGAGTTGCAGAGCGCGCTCGGTTTGCCGATCCCGTTCGACAAGCTGCTGGCGCAACCGGTCACCGTGGCCATCACGTTGCCCGGCGGCCTGACCCGGTACATCCATGGCATCGTGCAGCGCTTCAGCGAAGTGGGCCGCGACGCCGCCTTCACACACTATCGCGCCGTCATCGTGCCCGCGTTCTGGATGTGGACGCAGAGCCTGCAGTCGCGCATCTTCCAGCAAATGTCGACCCCCGACATCTTGAAGGCGGTCTTCGACAAGCTGCGGCCCAACGTGCGCTATCAACTGACGGCCAACTACCATCCGCGCGATTTCACGGTGCAGTATCAGGAGACGGATTTCGCCTTTGCCAGCCGCCTCATGGAGACGGAGGGCATCTATTACTTCTTCGAACACGAACAGGATAAGCACACGCTGGTCGTGACCGATGCCCCGGTGGGCTGCCCGGATTTGCCCGCGGGGGATACGGTCCCCTTCGCCCAAAGCGAATCCGCCGAACGCAATTTCCTGCGCGTGGACTCGTGGGAGAAGACGCAAGAGATCCGCAGCAACAAATTCACGCTGTGGGATTTTTGTTTCGAAATGCCCACGCAGAACTTGCAGTCGTCGACGGAGTTGCCCGACGAGGCGAAGCTAGGGCTGATCGACTACAAGCTGAAGTTGCCCAATGTGGAACTGGAAGACTATCGCTTCCCTGGCCTGTATGCCAAGCGCTACGACGGTGTCTCGTCCAATGGCAGCGACCAGTCGTCGGATCTCCAGCACAACTTTGAAGACAAACACCGCCTGGCCACGGTGCGAGCCCAGCAGTCGGCGGCCCGGAGCCTGACCGTGTCGGGCACCAGCAACTGCGGGCAATTCACGCCCGGCTACAAGTTCAAGCTGATGCGGCACCTCGAGAACGACGGCGAGTATCTGCTCACGCGCGTCGAAC
>JBFWSD010000122.1:0-10235 GCA_050248575.1 Gemmataceae bacterium | reverse complement strand
GCCGCCGTTGCCTGCCCCTTGCGGGCTCAGGCCCTGGAAGCCCTGGACGCCCTGGAAGCCGTTGACGCCGGCGGGAGGAATGCCGCCCACGCCGCCAATGCCGGCGAGGCCCGCGGCACCGCCGAATCCTCCAGCCCCCAGGTTCGCGTTGAACCCAAAGTTGCCGAATTGACCGAAGTTGCCGCCGAACCCGCCGAAGGCGCCAGTGGAGCCGTACGCGCCGAACTGGCCGTAGAAGCTACCGGAGAACAGGTTCTGCTGCGTCTGGTTGACGGCGTTCTGATTGATGGAGTTCGGGATCGGGATGACCAAGTCGGCCACCGGGTAGACCCGGATGACCTTCTCGGCCGCCTGCCGCTGCAGCGTGGTGACTTCCACGAAATCGCGGCGGATGAGGAAGGTCGCCTGAGCCTGCGACAGGAGCAGACGCAGGATCGTGCCCAGGCTGACGTTGACCATCTTCGGCAGCTTGACGGGCTGGTTTTCCGGTTCCTGGATTTGCAGGTCGGCCTGGAAGGCCTGCACGTCGATCAGGATGGTCATGCCGTAGCGTTCGCTCAGGAAGCCAAGAGCTTCCTTCAGCGGGGTGTTTGGTTCGAACCCTTCGATGGTGACCGGCGTGTTGAGCTTGTCCTTCAGCTCGCGGATCTTGCGAAGGGTGTAGGGATCTTCTTCGGTGAGCCCGCTAGATTCATAGCGTTCCTTGCGGCGATCGGTGAGGCGCTTCCAGGCGGCGGCGGGCGGGAAGCGGATCGGCGGCTCGTCCGGGAAGGGGACGTGCGAACGTTCGACTTCCAGCATCGTGGCCAGGTAGCGTTCCTGACGCAGGCGACGCAGTTCACGGACCTCGCTGTAGTGGTAGGAGAGCAGCCCCATCTGCTGGGCGGCGGTGGCAGCCATCGGGGGCTCCTCGCCACGCTGCACGGTATCTTCCACGAGCTTCAAGCCTTCTTCAAAAGCTTCGTAGTAGCGGGCCTGGTCCATCAGGTTGTCGAAGTGCCGCATCCGTTCGCGGGTCCGCTGATTCTCGGTGTTCTTCTGCTCGAGTTCGGCCAGCCGGCCAATGCCCAGGGCCAGAGCTTCCTGACGACGCTCGGCGTCTTCGCGGAAACGGCGGGCCGCCAGCGACAGGTCGCGCATCGCGGGTTCGAGCTGATTGACAATCCGGCCCCGGAAGGCATCACGGAGTTCGACGTTGTCGCGCACCGTGTCGAGCGTGCGGCGGAGCAGATCCTCGGCAGCATCCGGGTCGCCTTCACGCATGAACTGCCGGGCCTGCCGGATGGCATTGTCGACCGCCTGGTTGACCTTCTGCTCTTCGATGGCCTCCTTGAGCTTCTGCTCGCGGAGGAGGTCGGCGTCGTTGACGTTGCCCGGGTTGACGGCGGGATTGACCACCGGCTTCGGGGGCATTCCAGGCTCGACGTTCTGGGCCAGAGCGATCAGCTTTTCCATCTGGCCGGGCTGGAACTTGGCCTTGCCCTCGATGAGCAGGGCTTGACGGCTCTTGTTGCCCATTTCCTTGCGGAGCTGTTCAGGCTTGATCTTGCCTTCGCGGATGAGGGCCGCCAAACGCAGACCGCCCTGGGCTTCTTCATCACGCGGATCGATCTTCTGGGCTTCGCCGAAGAGATCCTGAGCGGCGTCGACGCGGTCGAGCAGCATCGCCATCTGGGCCTGCCCGAGCAGTTCGTCGCGAGCGATCTGGGTATTGAGTTGAGCGTGAGCCAGGGCCCGGTCGGCCTGCATCAGGGCCGGCTGGTCCTTGGCATTCTTCCACTGGTCAACCATGGTGACCAGGAAGAAGTTGTCGAGTTCGGCATCGTGGACCTTCTCGGTCTGCTCGATGCGGACGGCCCGATCGCCGACGCGGCCAGTGACTTCGTAGGTCAAGGTGGCGGCTGGGTTGAGCTTGCCCAGCACCAGGGTGGCGACGTCGCCACGCAGCGGCGGCAGGCGGGTCGGGTAGTACTCGGCCACGCCTTGCAGCTTGAAGGTGTCGGTGTAGAGGATCGGGGCCTTGGCCGTGGTGATCAGCCGTTCGACGAACTTTTCGCGAATGTTCTCACCCTTGCCGAGGTGGTTGAAGATATCGGCTTCGCGGACGCGGACGACGGCGCCGCCGGTGCCGGTGGCGAGCCCGTGCAGGTTCTCGGCGTCAAGACGCGGGCCGAGGGGCACCGCCACGAAGGCGATCTTGGCCTCGACCATCTTCTGCGCCAGCTGCATCCGTTCGGCGCCGGTGATCGGGTTGTGAATGCTCATGCCGTCGCCGAGGAAGACGAGGACCTGGCGGCGGTTGCCTTCATGCAGGAAGCTCTTGATGGCAGCTTGCAGCCCGTCCTTGAGATCGGTGTCGCCCAGAGGAACCTCGTTCTCGAGGTTAGCCATGGCCTGCTCGAGGGAAACGTGCTTCGGCGAGCGGAAGTCGCCGCTCATCAGCTTGGTGGCCGACGGGATGTTGACCTTCCAGAGGGCGATACGGTCGGCCGGGTCGGCCTGCTTCGCCAGCTTCTGGACGATCCCGTTGGCGAGCCGCATGGGCTGGCCGACCTGGCTGGCCGAGGTATCGACCATGACCAGGTAGTCGGTCGGCCGGGCGACGGGATCTTCGAGCTTCGGCTTGATGGAGGCACCGAAGTAGGTTTCGCCCGCCAGGCTCTTGTAGGTGACGACGCCGCCGGCGGCAAACTTGGTTTGCGCCGGGTCGTCGTCGGCCAGGGGGGCCGCAACGCCGCTCTTGGCCTGGATGGGCCGTTCCGCGGGTTTCTTGCCCGCATCCCCCAACACCTGCGGAGAGGTGATCAGGGCGCCGAAGCCCATCAGGGCTGCTACCGCCGCAAGTCGCCGGATCGTGGTCATCGTCTTGACTCCTGCATCGAGCTGTCTACCGAGCAGTCAACTTGGCCCGCTCGTCCGATATTCGTGAATACGAAACGAAAATGCTGAATGGATACGTTTGTCTTCGCCGGACTTGCGCAGATTCGCGACATTCGGAAAATGCTCTGGCGATTGCCCAGATTCTAAACGTTCGTGCCCAACGTCGCCAGCAGATTTTACCCTAATCGCCGGGCCGTCATGACCCCCGGGCCTGCGCTGGCCGCATCACACTCGCGGCCCCTTCAGCCCCATTTCTCCCGATCTTGACCCCTTTGCTTACATCTGCTATACCCGGCCCCGGTTACGTCCGGTCCGTACAGCTATAACACAGTGCCCTTCCAGTCGTTGGCGCGCGAGCGAGATTTATGGGTTTCGCCCGGGCGGCCCCCCGCATGAGGACCACATGGCCAAGACGGCTCTCATCACCGGCATCACTGGTCAGGACGGCAGCTATCTTGCGGAACTCCTTATCGGAAAAGGGTATAAGGTTTTTGGCATGGTGCGGCGCTCGTCCACTGAGAACCTGAGTCGGGTCGAGCATCTCCGTGAACATCTGACGTTTGTTCAGGGCGACCTCCTTGATCCAACTTCGTTGCAGGGAGTGCTTTCTCAGGCCCAGCCCGACGAGGTATACAACCTGGCGGCACAGTCGTTCGTGCCCACCAGCTGGCAGCAGCCTGTGCTGACAGCCGAGTTTACTGCCCTTGGGGTAACGCGCTTGCTGGACGCGCTCCGCCAGGTGTGCCCGAAGGCACGCTTCTATCAGGCTTCGTCGAGCGAGATGTTTGGCAAGGTGCAGGCAACGCCGCAGGCCGAAGACACGCCGTTCTATCCACGTAGCCCCTATGGCGTGGCCAAGGTCTACGGGCACCACATCACGGTCAACTATCGCGAGAGCTACAATCTGTTTGCCTGCTCGGGGATTCTGTTCAACCACGAATCGCCGCGGCGCGGGCTGGAATTCGTGACGCGCAAGATCAGCCATGGCGCGGCCCGCATCAAGCTAGGGCTCGCCCAAGAGCTCCGCCTGGGCAACCTGCAAGCCAAACGCGATTGGGGCTTCGCGGGCGACTACGTCCGCGCCATGTGGCTCATGTTGCAGCAAGACAGCCCGGACGACTTCGTGGTGGGCACGGGCGAGACCCATACGGTCGAGGAGTTCGTGTCGATTGCTTTTGGCCGGGTCGGACTCGACTGGCGGAAGTATGTCGTGGTTGATCCGCAGTTTTATCGGCCCGCCGAGGTCGACCTGTTACTGGCCGATCCGCGCAAGGCGCAGCAAGTGCTGGGCTGGCACACCGAGGTCGACTTCGAACAGCTCGTGTGCATGATGGTGGATGCCGATATGCAAGCGCTGACGGGCCGCAAGACCGCGGCCGCGTGAACTTCCTCGACCCCGGCGCACCAGCCAGGGGCTCCGAGACAGCCAATGATCTGCATCACGGGTTCTCATCGCTCGGGCTCTTCCATGGTCGCCTGGTTGCTCAACCTGGCCGGCGTCTATCTCGGTGCCGACTACGAGCTGTTGCAGCCCGCCCCCGACAACCCGGAAGGGTTCTGGGAAAACCTTCTTTTCGTCAATCTTAACAACGGGCTGCTGCACCGGCTGAAGGGTTCGTGGCACGAACCGCCCCGCTTCGAGCCGGGCTGGTTTCAGCGCTCCGAATTCCAGCCGCTCCACGACCAGGCTCGGACGCTCATCGAACGGTTTGATGCGCAGCGTCCCTGGGGCTGGAAGGATCCACGTACCTCGCTCACTTTGCCCTTCTGGAAGCACCTTGTGCCCGGTCTGAAGGTCGTGGTGTGCTTGCGGAACCCGGGGGACGTGGCCCGCTCGCTCGAGGCGCGCGGCGAGAAGCTCCCCTTTGTCGAGCTCTGGCACACCTACAATCGGCGGCTGCTCGAAGCAACGCGACCGGAAGAGCGGCTGGTCACACACTACGAATCGTACTTTCACCATCCGGAAGCGGAACTGCGGCGGGTTTTGAGCTGGCTAGGCCTGGCAACCAGCGGGCCGGGTTTCGAGCAGGCCCTGGCCAGCATCCGTCGGCCCCTCAAGCATCACGAGACCACCATTTCTGCGACCCTGGAGCAAATTCCGCCGCAGATCCTCGATGCCTACATGGAGATGTGTGCCGAGGCCGGGCCGGTCTTTGCCGACTGGCTGCGGCAGCGGCCCATCGAGATCGACGGACTGCAGCTGACAGTTGGCCCGCAGCGCGACGCGCCGCTCGGCTATCGCGAGGTGCGGTTGCTGGCCCGGTTGTCGGCTGAACGTGCCACGTTGAAGCAAGAATGCAGCGAGCTGACGAGCAAACTCGACGTGACTCACGAGAAGCTCGCGCTCGCGCATCAAGAGCTTGCGGAGGCGCGCAAAGAACTTGATGGAGTGGCGCGCAGCCGCGCCTGGCAGTTGTTGCAGATCTTGCTAAAGCCATTGCGCGTGTTTCGGCGCAAACCTACATGATGCGGGCCAGCTGTTCTTTGAGCTTGCGATGAGCGGCCGAGCGGCCCTTCGCGAGCTGCACGGCTTCGCCCAGGCTCAGGAGCGGATCGGGGAAGGGCAAGCGGAGCACGGCGTGGGCAAGTTTTTCCTCGAGACGGTAGCGGTGCTTTTCGAGCTGCAAGAGAATGCCGCAGTCGCGGAGCAGGCCAAGGTCGCGATAGAAACCGCGCACATCGAGTTTGAGGCGGCGCATGAGAACGCTGCGTGATTTCGGGCCACCGTCGAGCAACTCGAGTAAACGGTACAGCCTGGCTGCCCGTTCGGTCGTCACCGCGTGCGCCGGCGACGCCGGTCGCACTGCCCGCTTCCGCTTCATGATAAACCTCGGCATGGCACCGGACAGACGGGAGAGACCGTGAACGATCCTATGCCCGCCTTGTAGAAAGTCAAAAGAAAACGTGTCAACTCACTAACCCTCGGACGACGATGCTTGATTACTTGATCATCGCGCCGCATCCCGATGACGCCGAGCTGGCCATGGGCGGCACGATTCGTGTGCTCCGCAGTCAGGGGGCCAAAGTCGGCGTGCTCGATCTGACCAACGGCGAGCCAACGCCGCACGGTTCGCCGGAGATCCGCCAGGCCGAGACAGCTGCGGCCACGACCCTCCTTGGCCTCGACTGGCGCGGCAACCTTGGACTGCGCAATCGCTTTCTCGAATCCGACCTGGAAGCGCGGCACAAGCTGGCCGGCATGATCCGCGAGCTGCAGCCCCGCCGCCTGTTCGCTCCCTACTGGGAAGATGCGCATCCAGACCACGTGGCCGCGAGCGCTCTGGTCGATGCGGCACGTTTCTGGGCCAAGCTGAGCAAGAGCGACCTGCCCGGGCAGCCCTGCTATCCCGAGCGGATCATCTACTACTTCGCCGTCCACCTCCGTTTGCATGCCAGGCCGTCGTTCGTGGTCGACATCAGCGAACACATTGACACCAAACTGGAAGTACTGCGCTGCTATCAATCGCAGTTCATTGCGGGCCGCCCCACCGAGTATCCTACTTTTCTCGACGATCTGCGTGAGCTGTCGCGCTACTGGGGCTGGACCATCGGCGTCCGCCACGGCGAGCCGTTCCGGACGCGCGAGGAAGTCGGCCTGCGCAGCCTGCGCGACCTCCTCTAGGAAATGCGGAAATCCAAACAGGACCGGACATCGTCTTCTGGAAGGGAGAAAGTGCGCGCCCGTCACCAAGAGGAGTACATCATGTCTGTTGGTCGAGTTAGCCTGGTAGTCGCTTGGGTGTTGTCTGGCACGCTGACGGCGCGGGCCGATATCGCGGCGCCCGATCCGCTGCCCGTGCGTCTGGCTGGGGCGGATGCGGCCCTCGTGGGCACCGTCACCGAGTTCGAGAAGAAAACCGTCACCACCACGCGCGTGCCGACCGACAAGCAGGCCGTCGAGTTCCAGGTCATGGTCGTCAAGGTGCAAGACAACCTCCGCGGATTAAAGGGGGAAACGCACGTACGCGTCGGCTTCATTCCTACCAGCGGCAAGCGGCTCAACGAGATCCCGACTCCCACGGTGAATTCGCGCGCGGTCTTCTTTCTGAAGAAGCACCACCAGGAAGACTTCTACGTGGCGCAGCCCTACTGGGACATCATCATCGAGAACAAGCAGGGCGGCTTCGAGCAGCAGGTCAAGTCGCTCAAGGACATGAGCAAGATCCTGGAGAATCCCGAAAAGGGCCTGGAATCGAAGAATGCCGAGGAGCGATTCACGGCGGCGGCCCTGTTGGTCATCGCGAATCGCGGCGGGCTGCGCGGCGCGCCCCGCGTGGGCAAGGAAGAGCCCATCGATGCGAAACAGAGCAAACTGATCTTGCTGGCCCTGCGCGACGCCGACTGGAACAAACCATTTACCAGTCTTCAGGTGACGGCCCCCTACCTGTTCGCGCGGCTGAATCTGACCAAGGCGGACGGCTGGAACCCGCCCCCGTTCAAATCACAAGCCGAGTATGTGGCCGCCGCCAAGAAATGGCTCGGGGCCAATGCCGACACCTATCGTATCAAGCGCGTGGCCCGCTGAAACGCAGGTGCGGCCCGGATGGTACTTCCCCTTGAAAACAGTCGCCTCAGTCCGCAGCATTACTGAATACCCGCGTGACACGCGTGCACGCCTGGTGCCTGCCTACGGATTGAAAACTGTTTTCGGGAGTGACAGGTGAAATTGCTGATTCATCCGGCCGTCTCCGCGGAAAGGCTAGCCAAGATCCGCGCAGCGGCGGGCACGATGTCCGTGGTCCAGGCCGCCGACGAACAGGCTGCGCTCAAGGAGATCCCGGACGCCGATGCCCTGTTCGGCTATCTCACCCCGGCCCTTCTCGCCGCGGGCAAGAAGCTACGCTGGGCTCAGGCCCCTACTGCCAGCATGGAGAAATACCTCTTTCCCGAACTGGTTCGCTCTCCGGTTCAGGTCAGCAACATGCGCGGGCTGTTCGGCGACGTCATCGCCGATCACGTCTTCGGTTTCATTCTCTGCTTCGCCAAGAATTTCCACATTTACATCCGCCAGCAAACGCGCAGCTACTGGCACATGCTGGGCCGCGATGCCAACGAGATACCGGGCTACGGCGGTCCGGGCGAGGTTCATCCTTCCGACCTGCGCGCCATCACGCTCGGCGATTGCACGCTGGGAGTGGTCGGCCTGGGCGGCATCGGCGGCGAGATTGCCCGGCGCGGGCTGGCGTTTCACATGCGCGTGCTGGGGCTCGATCCCAAATCGGCCGCGCCGGAAGGGGTGACGCTGTATCGGCCCGACAAGCTGGACGAGCTCCTGGCCGAAAGTGACTTCGTGGTGATTGCGGCCCCGCACACGCCCGAGACCTTCAAGCTGTTCAATCGCGAGCGCATCCGCAAGATGAAGCGTTCGGCGTTTCTCATCAACATTGGCCGCGGTGTGATCGTGGACCTGGCCGACCTGACGGCGGCGTTGCAAGCGGGCGAGATCGCCGGCGCCGGGCTCGACGTGT
Organism: Gemmataceae bacterium; assembly: GCA_050248575.1. Classification (GTDB taxonomy): domain Bacteria; phylum Planctomycetota; class Planctomycetia; order Gemmatales; family Gemmataceae; genus JBFWSD01. The sequence goes on along the minus strand of JBFWSD010000122.1, from coordinate 1,887 downwards.
TCGAGATCGAGCCGCTGCCCGCGGATCATCCGCTCTGGAAAATGGATAACGTGATCATCACGCCGCACAGTGCGGCAGCCTCGCCGCGCGTGCCGGAGCGGCATCTGGCAACGCTGCTGGAGAACGTGCAGCGTTTTGCCAGCGGGCAGCCCGTGTTGAACGTGGTGGACAAGGAGAAGTGGTGCTAGACGCCAATGGGTGTTGACCGCGACCTGTTCTGGACGCGAACATCAACATTCCGCCGCCCACGGCGAACAAGAGAGAGGGAGCAAGAGAGCTTCTTGGAGGAGACGGAATGCCAGGCGATTCTGCCGTGGAACACGAGCTCGACAACGTCACCAAGGTCTATCACACCGGCAAGCGTCTGGTGGAGGCGGTGCGGGGCGTGAGCCTGCGCGTTTGTGCTGGCGAGTTCGTGTCGATCATGGGGCCAAGCGGCTCGGGCAAGTCGACCCTCTTGCACTTGCTGGGTGCGCTCGACACGCCCACCACGGGGCGCGTTCTTTTCCACGGCAAAGACCTGCAAGCGATGTCCGACCGGGAGCGCTCCTACCTGCGGCGGACCCGGCTCGGCTTCGTGTTTCAGTTCTTCAACTTGCTGCCCACTCTCACGGCGGCCGAGAATGTCGCCCTGCCCATGTTGCTTGCGGGCGAGAATCGCAAAAACGCTCAGAAGTGGGCGCTGGCCGGGCTGGAACGCATGGGGCTCTCCAAGCGCGCCCAGCACTTCCCCGACGAGATGTCGGGCGGCGAGATGCAACGCGTGGCCATTGCCCGGGCCCTGGTCACCGAGCCCGAAGTGGTCATCTGCGATGAGCCGACCGGCAATCTCGATTCGGCCACCAGCGCCGAGATCCTGACCCTGCTGCGCAGTCTGCCCGAAGCGGGCCGCCGCTCGGTCGTCATGGTCACCCACGATCCACACGCCGCGGCCTACGGCGACCGCCTGATTCACTTCTGCGACGGCGTGATCGGTTCGATCGAGACGCTCAAGAGCGGCGATACCGCGGTGCAGCACGAAGAAAAGTCCGTCACCGTGCAGGATTGCCCGACGGCCACCGATTAAAGGATCGCATGCGCATCTCCCTCTATCGCACCCTGAGCTTGCGTTACTTGCAACAGCGCTGGACGCGCGCGTTGCTGGTGATTGCCAGCATCGCGCTGGGCGTGGCCACCATGGTGGCTACCCGGGCCCTGAACCAGAGCATGTCGACCGCGGCCCAGAAGACCTCCGATCCGATGACCGGGATTGCCGACCTGCACGTGAGCAACGGCGACTCGGACGTTCGTCTGGATTTGAAGAGCGAGATCGCGGCCGTGCCCGGCGTGGATGCCGTGATGCCGTTGCTGATCGAGCGCGTGGTGCTGCCCGATCTCGACAACCGCCGGGCCGTTCTGGTCGGCGTGGAGCTTGGCTTCGACAACTTGCAATCGAACCGCTGGGGCATCAAGTACAGCGTGCCCCCCGAGGAAGTGCGCCGCTTCTGGGAACTGGGCCGCAAGGCAACGCTCGTCGGCAAAGAACTGGCGGCGGCGCTCAAGGCCAAGTTGCCCGCGGGCAGCCAGTCTTTTCAGATCAAGGCCCGCGGCGAGTCCAGGTCTATCCCGCTCTGGGTGGGCACGGTCGAAGCGGAAGGGGCCGCCGGCGTTCTCGGCGGCGACGTCCTCTACATGGATGCCCACCATGCCGGCGAAATGGTCGGGAAGAAAGACTTTGTCAGCCGGCTCGATCTCTTGCTCAAGCCTGACGCCGATCGCGCCGCGGTCAAGGCCGCGGTCGAGAAGGTGCTGGGCGATCGCGCCCTGGTCCGCACTCCCGAGAGCCAGGAAGAGACTTTCCAGGAAGCGATGAAAAGCCTGCAGATCGGCTTCTCGATGTGCGGCACG